>JAZDFJ010000097.1:0-17188 GCA_043807995.1 Candidatus Woesearchaeota archaeon | reverse complement strand
GAAGTAACAAAAGTTTTCAACTTTTGAAACCTCTCTGAGGTGTCAACCGATTGCTAAACAGTCGGAACGAATGTTTAGCTGCGGGAACAAAGTGACGGCATAGCAGTTGAGGGACAACCCCCTGCAACGAGCTTGATATTTTATAAGAAGAAATTTTCACCTTAAGGCAACGACTCGAGACAGAGCCGACCTGACCGCAATATTTTTATAAGGAGGGCGAGTTCTTGCAGCATGCCATATGAACTGATAATAACTGAAAAGCCGAATGCCGCATTCAAGATTGCACAGGCATTATCCGGCGGAAAACCGATAAAAAAGAACAAGGACAAGATACCCTATTATGAATTAAGCCACGGCAACAGGGATATTGTTGTTGCGTGCGCAGCAGGCCATCTTTATACTGTTGCAGAAAAAGAAAAAAGCTTCAAATACCCTTCTTTCGACGTTGAATGGAAGCCGACAGCAGAGGTCGACAAGAGTGCTGCCTTTTCAAAAAAATATCTTACTGCAATAAAATCGCTGAAAAAAGACGCTGACGAATTTACTGTCGCAACAGATTACGATGTCGAAGGCGAGGTTATAGGCCTGAATGTGATAAAATTCGCCTGCGGCAAAAAAGACGCGAACAGGATGAAATTTTCTACACTCACAAAACCGGATATTCTGAAAGCTTATGAAACTAAAAACAAAACATTGAACTGGGGTGCTGCAAATGCTGGAGTCACAAGGCATATCCTCGACTGGTATTACGGCATCAACCTGAGCAGGGCTTTAACTCTTGCAATTAAAAATGCTGGGAGATATGCGACGCTTTCAATAGGACGAGTGCAGGGTCCCTCTCTCAAGATAATAGTTGAAAAGGAAAAGGATATAACCGCCTTCAAGCCAGAGCCATACTGGGAGCTGGAGCTAATCGCTTTGTTAAAAGGGCAGGAAATCTCAGCGTTCCATGAAAAAGGAATTTTTAAAGACGAAAAAGACTGTGCTGAAACAGAGAAAAGAGTAAAAGACTCAGACGGAAAAGTGCAGAGCACGGAAAAAAAAGAGACAACCCAGCCGCCACCACCACCGTTCGACCTGACAACCCTCCAGACAGAGGCATACAGATGTTTTGGCATCAATCCAAAAACAACTCTTGACATTGCACAGGCGCTATACCTCGACGGGCTAATCTCATACCCGAGAACAAGCTCACAGCAGCTGCCAAAAGAAATCGGCTATAAAAAAATTATCGAATCGCTATCCTCTTTTGAGAATTACAAGGAATCCTGCGAAAAACTACTTTCAGGAAAAAGCCTCAAGCCCAATAACGGAAAAAAGACAGATCCCGCGCATCCGGCAATCTATCCGACAGGAATCAAGCCTGAAAAGCTTAACCCATATGAACAAAAAATATTTGATCTTATAGCGAAGAGATTCCTAAGCACTTTCGGAGAGCCTGCAAAGCGCGAAAGCACAACCATAAGAATAGATATCAAGGGCGAGATTTTCGTTGCAAAAGGAAGCAGGACAATTGAAAAAGGATGGTTCGAGACATACGCCCCTTTTATCAAGCTCGAAGAACAGACAATGCCTGATACAAAAAAAGGGGATTCTGTTAAGAACAAGAATGTCAAAAAGCACGACAAAGAAACAAAGCCGCCGAAAAGATACACCCCTGCTTCAATAATCAAAGAGCTGGAGAAGAAAAACCTCGGCACAAAAAGCACAAGGGCCGGCATTGTTGAAACCCTGTTCATGAGAGAATATGCAACACCGAACCCTATTGAAGCAACTGCATTCGGGATACAGGCGATAAAAATCCTAGAAAAATATAGCCCTGAAATAATCGACGAGAAACTCACGGCGCATTTTGAATCAGAAATGGACGAAATACGCGAAAACAGCAAAACAACAGAAGAAATTGTCAACGAAGCCCGCGAATTTCTTACAAAAACACTTTCTTCATTTAAGAAAAAAGAAAAAGAAATCGGCAGCGAACTATTGGAATCATTAAAAGAATACCAGGCAAAAATAAACACCATCGGAACCTGCCCCTCGTGCAAAGATGGAACTCTGGTGGTGAAAAAAGGCAAATTTGGAAGATTTATCGCATGCAGCAAATATCCTGACTGCACCCTGACTTTTAAGCTTCCTGCAATCGGGAAAATAAAACCTGTTGACGAACCATGCGAGAAATGCAACCATCCATTGATCCATATCAGTATAAAAAAGAAATCCCAAAAGCTCTGCATCAATCCAGAATGCCCATCAAAAAAAATAGAGAACAAGGAAGCCATGAAAAAAGCAGAGGATATCGCCAGCGGCAATACCAAAAAAGCATGCCCGAAATGCGGGAAGGACATGGTTTTGAGAACTTCTGTATACGGAAAATTCTACGGCTGTTCAGGATACCCTAAATGCAGGCACACAGAAAATTTGGAATAAATCTTCTCGCGGGCGTTAAACCACATTTTAAACGCATTCAATTTTTTTGGTAAACTTTATAAAGGGATTTCGATTCTCGAAAAAGATAACTGAGGTTATAAAAATGCCAGCTAAAAAAGGATCAATAGGCGGTTCAACAAAGAGATTTGGAGTCCGCTACGGCAGAAGAACAAGGGCAAGGCTGTTGAAAATAGAAAAAGACCAGAAGAAAACCCACAAATGCCCATTCTGCAATTATGTAAAAGTCAAGAGAATGTCTGTGGGCATATGGCACTGCAAAAAATGCGATGCAAAATTCACAAGCAAGGCATACAGAGTTGACAAATTTCCAATAGTTAAGACAATACCTGAAGAGGTGCAGAAATGGTAAGCTATAAATGCTTTAACTGCAACAAAACAATAAGCCTCGACAATGTAAAAAGAAGGGTCAGGTGCATTTATTGCGGCTCAAAGATACTATTCAAAGAAAGGACGGTTTCCACCAAAGTTTTAGCAAGATGAATCTTGAAGCAAAAATAACCGTCAAGCATGACGGCGAAAAAATAAGAAAACTATTTGCCGCTGAGAAAGAGTTTGAAAACAACAGAGCAGGCTATTCAGTGGCAAAAAAAGGAAAAGGGGCTGTCTTCACAATCAAGGCCAATGATTCTGTGGCGCTTCGCGCAATGCTGAATTCAATAACTAAAATGCTGACTGTGTTTGAAAAAGCGATAAATCTCGGCAATGAACAATAAAATGAAACCTTCACAAGAAACACAAGAGAAAATCGCAAGGCTTTCTGTAATGGAGCGAAACCTTGAACAGCTGGGAGCCCAGAAAAGGCAGTTCCAGATTCAGCTCGTCGAGATAGAATCCGCCCTTTCAGAGCTTGAAAAAACAAGCAAAGCATACAAGATTATCGGGAATATCATGGTTGCGTCTGAAAAGGAAACACTGAAAAACGACCTGACAGGCAAAAAAGAAATGCTTGATATAAGGATAAGAACCCTTGAAAAGCAGGAGAACAAGCTGAAGGAGCAGGCATCTGCGTTTCAGGAAGAGATAATCAAAGAGCTTGAGTCAAAGCAGGAGAGCGAAAAATGAATGAGACAGAGAATGTAATCAGCTATATACAGGATCTCTGTGATGATGACACTATGCCGAAAAATATCAAGCAGAAACTCTTTGAATTCATCGAAGTTCTCAAAAACAAAGAAGAGCTGACCATAAAAATAGACAAAATCCTCTGTGATCTGGAAGAGATAAGCAACGACGTGAATATCCCCTCATTTGTAAGGACTCAATTGTGGAATATCTCATCAATGCTCGAATCTCTAGCATCCAACATATAGTTTGTAATTCTAATACATATAGCAAAACAAAAACGCCATCATCTTATCTTTGATACTGTAGTATAAAAAACAGAATAAGGCACGACAATCATCTCTCTGTTCTGGCCGTCTATTATAACCTCGAGAAATCCGAGCTCTTTTATTATTCCATCAACTCCCATCAGAGCTATTTTGGCGCCTTTTTTTAGCCTAAGTTTTTTTCTAAGGCGAAATCCTGCAATAATATTGGGAACCGCCCCGAATATCGAGATAAGAAATGAAACCAATGCAGTTAATATCACCAAGCCTATAAGAATGTTCACAACCAGGCTGGCAATGCCTATCTGATTTAATGCAAGGAAAATACCCGCCAAATAAATCGCGAGGCTTATACTTCTTGATATCACCCTGCTGGGTGCAAACCGGATATCGAAAATTCTTGATGAATGCTTATCAATATTCAGCCTTTTAAGAAACCACTCAAAAACCTCTCCGGCAATCTTCCCGAGAATAAAAGCCAACAGGGCTATTATAAGAGCAATAATCAGCCTGTTTAATACAGGATTGATATTCTTAACAGCAATGTCTACAACTCCGAGAGATGCATTAACAGCTGTTGAATTAAAAGCCTCCATAAACTAAAAAAACAGGGAGACTTTATTTAAAGTTTGCGGCTAATTTCTTATTTCAATGCCTCGTCAATAGGTTTTTTCCTGGTCTTTTTTTCCTGAGAATCCCCTTGCGCTGCTGTTTTAGATTCTGGCTGCAGGTTCACGCCTAATTTCTTCAGGGCATCCACGTGCGCATACATCAGCTGCTCAACAACCTGAAGAATTTTAAGAAATTCCTCTCTCTCCTTTGCAAGCACGCTAAGCGCTCCTTTGTGATAGCCTATCTGCTCGTCTTTTCCCATTGCTTGATTTTCTTGCTTGGCCATGTTTTCACCTCTATTTTTTTAAAAGCCTCAGATAGTGTCAGCCTCATCAATTTAATCAGCCGGGGACAACCTCATCATTGGCAAAATCGCGACGATTGCATGAATAATTATGCAGGCATAAAATGGGCTCAAAGGAGTTCCACATAACAACAACCCATCCTTAGCAACACTACAAATCATCTTCGCTACCGGCTAGATGGTATAATGGGCCCGCGGGGATTTGAACCCCGGACCACTCGATATCTGCAGGCACAATGTTTGCCAATATCAGTCGAGTACTCCACCAGGCTAAGCTACGGGCCCTAACACAGCAATGCAGCTGAAATCCAAAAACCTGAAAATGCTGGTTCAATGCCCAAAAGTCACAAAAGACCAGATTTTCAGCAAGCTGTAAACAAATATTTGAACGGCTCCAAAGGGGATTGAACCCTTGACCTTCCGGTTTCAGCAAGAAACTGTAACAGCCGGACGCTCTACCGCTGAGCTATGGAGCCAGAGAGCTTATGCCAAATCACAGGACTGGTGCATTATTTAAATAGTTTTTGGATTATTGTCGTCGAAGAGAATCGAAAAGTTTTTATATCTGATTCAGGCAATAGGTGCTATGCCGGCTTTTGAAGTTGCAATAAGCATATGTTTATCCTGGATAGCTGCAAAAAGCATAACTCTTATATCAAATTCTATAAGAGCCAAAAAACTTAGTTTTGAAACATTAGTCATGGATGGCGGGTTTGCCAGTGCGCATTCAGCAGCAGTCACTGCGCTGGCTGTCGCAACAGCATTTGAAACAGGATTTTCTCCATTATTTGTTTTTACAGGCCTTTTTGCATTAATAATCATGAACGATGCAATGCATGTCAGGCATTATGTCGGCGAACATTCGAGAATTTTAAACAAGATGATAACGAAAGAAAAGCTCAGCTATGCGCTCCAGGAGGAAAGGTGCGGCCACACAATGTGGCAGGTCATCACCGGATTTTTTGTAGCCTTAATTGTCACAATAATATGCTTTAAGCTGATTTTCCCGGTTATTTAGCCAAATATTTTTAAATCAAAGAATTTTCTCGCAGGAATTAGCAACTTAAAAAAAAGCCTCCGTAGCAGAGATAGCAACTGCGATACCGTCACTTTGTTCCCGCAGCTCAAAGCCATTTTGGCTTTAAGCAATCGGTTGACACCTCAGAGAGGTTTCGAAAATACAGGGTATTTTCGTTTACCTCAGAGAGGTTCCAAAAGTTGAAAACTTTTGTTACTTTAGGGGGTTCGCTCGCTACACTCACTCAAGCCCCTAAAAAAAAACAACAAACACAAAAAAAAAGCCTCCGTAGCATAGTAGCTAATGCGGCTGACTTGTATCAGAGAACAGCTTTCTGAACGAAATCAGCAGACCGTGGGTGCAAGTCCCACCGGGGGCTTGTTTTTCTTATAGGGAATTTCGACCTTAGGGAGGAATTCCCCGGCATCAGAAACCCTTTGTGTTTTCAGAGCCTCGCCGAGGTTTTGGACAAAGCATGTATTTTCAATAGATTTAAAAAAGCAAATAACAAAACATCAGAGAAATGGAACAAAACACGATGTTCAAAAGTAGGCTTCTGCTCCCGTGCTCTCCTGGCAAGACATTCTACACAAACAAAGGCCATGTTGTGTGGAGCATTTACGAGCTTGTTTACAACATTGAAAACATGGACGAATATACCTTCAGGTATCATGTTAATGCTGATAACAACAAGAACGACTTCGCAGACTGGATAAGGTTTGTGCTTGAAGATAAAGAGCTGGCCATGGCACTTGAAGGAATAATAGAAAAGCAAAAATATATAGAGATTATAAGGAAAAGAATAAAGGAAGCTGAAGATTTTGAAAACAGGAACAGCTAAGCTGTTGGATTTCTCAATTTCATTATTTGCCCGGAATCAGAAGACAACAGCCAGTCAATAGAGTATGCCGACAACCACCGCAAGCACATCATTGAATCTTATCTTTTCATGATCTGCTCCCGCATTATTGTCGCCTTTTGTTGTATAATGCGCCCCGAGATCATCCCTTGAAATGTTTATCACTCTATGAACTATATTATTGTCACTCGTCGCAGTTTTGAAAACTATGATGTCGCCGATTCTAATTTCTGCATCAGACTTCGGTTTTACAGTCAGGATTGTAGAGCCTTTGTCAATGACCGGATCCATTGAATTGCTGTCTATGATGTGCCACCATTCTGTGTTCTGAATATTTAACGTGACTGTTTTTTCCCCGATACTTATCTGGTCATTTGAAATCCTGTCCATCGGGTCAGGAACTTCCTTTGTAAACCTTCTGGGAGTTTCCTGCACAATCAAAATATCCTCTTTTTCCTGCCTGATCTTTTTGATCATCTCATCCAATTTTTGGTATAATGAATCAGATTCTTGCCTTAGCCTCGCATTTTGTTCAAAAGCCTGCTGCACAGTAAACGTCGTGTTCAGAAGATTACTGTGCTGCTGCTCTTCATAGTCAACAAGAGCCTCCTGCATCCGAAGAAAATCCTGGTAATCACCGGTCTGATTGCCTGTTGAACAGGACGGTAATAGCAGGAGCAAAAGCAAAATAGCTGCTACCGCGGTAATTTTATAGGAAATTTCGACTTCTGGAGAAATTTTCGGAGGATGATGAATACCCCGGCCTTCAGGTCGAAATTTACTATTCCAAAAATTCGCCTTTAAGCAAGGCGAGTGAAAACCCCGCGCCTTTAGGCCAGGGATACAGACAAATTCCGAAGGGATTTGTTGTGCCAAGACGCAGTCTTGAGCAGCACTGAGCAGCGAATTTTTGTTATTCATGGATCTCATCTTTGGAATGTTAATTTTTCTGCATTGAATCATTTCTGTTCCTTTTTCCTGCTGAAACGCCTGCGCTCTGACCTTATCATTATATTGAAAGCCTTGGCAAGCCTGTTGAATTCATCATATGACTTTATATCAACCCCCTGCTCAAGGTTTCCCTCGGCAACCTGCTCTGCCGACCTTATCAGCTTGTTGATTGAAACGACAATATTTTTTGACAGGAAAAATGCGATTATAAACGAGAGTGCTGCAGAAGCAAGGACAAGCAAGGCCATTATCTGGGTAAAATCCCTTTCTTTGAAGAAAAAGCTGGAATTTCTGAATCTCTCTTCTGAAACCTCAAGCCCCAGCACTCCGGCATTTTCTCCTTTGTAATTCATTATTGGAAGGTATGCTGCCCTGCTCAGCGATGTTGTGTATGTTTTTCCAAGAAATGTTTCTCCTTTTCTCGTTTTTGCCACGATGTTCTCGCTTAGAGGGGTGCCGATATACCTGCTTCCTTTTTCAGTTGCTAAAGTTGTGGAAATCCTGAAGTCATGCTGAAAAATAGATGCCTCAACATCAATAATGCTCTTAATCTCTTCTGGAATTTCATGGTCCCTGTTTAGGAGGTTCGCCAAAACAACGCCGCCAATTATCCTGCCATCTGCCTGCAGAGGGATCACTGCAACCTGGACCATGCCGTCGGTTTCATAGACTTCAGGGGTTTCTTTTTGCGTGACAGAAGGTATCCTTCTTATTCTTGCATTCAGCAGAAGGTCAGCTGTTTCCCTTGAAAGCTCTTCTTCAGAAACAATTGAAGTTGACGCAACAGCAAGGCTGCTGTTCAGGGAATGCACGATAATACCGCCGATGCTTGCCCTGTCGCCTGTTAAATTTGTTGTGGCTCTCGCGACAACAAAGCCCTGCCGGTCAACTATGAGGGCAAAGTCGATCTCTTCTATTTTTATTATGGTATTAAGAAATTGTCTTAATGATTCAACATCATTCTCTTTAATCTGCGCGGCAAGGCCTTTATTTTTGGCAATTATCATGCCTGTTTTCAGCATTTGCTCGAGCTTGTTGTTGTATATTGAATTAGCCTGCTTTCCATAGTCAACAAGGCTCTCTTCGAGGAGTTTTTCAGTCTTAAGATTAATGACCTTGGCAGTCGCATAAGACGAAATAAGCAGAGGAATCAGTATAGAAACAAATATGAGAAAAAACAATGCGGTCCTATAGCTTTGAAAATTGATTATTCTTCTCATAAGCAGCCTCTTTTTGGAAACAATCGCGATATTCCTTCTATCATGTTCCTGCTGTTTTATAAATGTTTTCCAGAATAAGGCTCTGTCCGAAAAGTCGCCATCAGGTGAAAATTTCCAGAAACATCAATGTCCTGTGCGTTGCGCGGGGTAGGCCCTAACAAAAA
The DNA here is from genome assembly GCA_043807995.1 of Candidatus Woesearchaeota archaeon. Taxonomy (GTDB): domain Archaea; phylum Nanobdellota; class Nanobdellia; order Woesearchaeales; family JAZDFJ01; genus JAZDFJ01. The sequence continues at coordinate 8,284 of JAZDFJ010000097.1, read as the reverse complement.
CTCTTCGAGTTTTTGGAAGTCCCAAAAATACTTTGTATTTTTGATACCTTCGGGGACGCAGCACCTTACAACAAGGTAATCTAAAATTTTCAAGGCGACTAAGAATCGACCACAGGGAGATTCCGGACAGAGCCTCAGCATAAGACGCACCTTTACCAATGTAAGACGCACCTTTATGTGAAATTTCTCTGGAAATTTCTCATCCCTAAAAATGCAGGGCATTTTTTGGTACCAATATAAGACGCCGCGCTACGAACAAAGCCTGCTGTTTCGGGCGTGATTAAAACCTCGCCAGAGGTTTTGAAAACATCTGTTTTCTTCATCTCGCTATTTGCTCGGCTTTTGCACTGCGCTCACACAGTTTTACTTTTCGTTGTTCTTCCAGATTCAAGTGTGACAGATGTTTGAATGCAAGGTTCGCCAGACAGTGCAAAAGCACTTTTTAAACGCACCCTGCTGCATCAATAACTTTTTAAAGTTAGAAAAGAAAAGAATACTATGGAAAAAAGAGGCAGGCCTTTAGGAAGCCAGATAAGGCAGAATATCATTGAGATTCTTTATATCGCAGGCAAAACATACGGCTATGACTTATACAAGTCATATGTGTCTGTGTTTCCAAAGATAACACTAAGAGTTGTCTATTACCACCTGAAAAAAGGCGTTTCTCTCAAAGAGTTCAAGCTCGAGAAAATCGAGAGCGAACACGGCGATTATTCGTGGGGCGACAGGGCTGAAAAGCACTATTATTCGCTCGGCGAGAATGCAAAGCCCTCTGGAAGCGAGAGGGTAAGGAAGTATTTTGAAGGGATGAAAAAAGACCGCCAACTTTAAAAAACAGGCTTCTTTTCTATCCTCATGCAGGAAGAACTGGCAAGAGGAGCAGAGGCAATAATCATAAGAGACGGCTCTGAAGTTATTAAAAAGAGAATTTCTAAAGGCTATCGGATAAAGGAGATTGATGAAAGCCTGAGAAACTTCAGGACAAGGAGAGAGGCAAAAATAATCTCGAAAATCCCGAAGTTTGCCCCAAAGATTCTGGAGTGTGACAACAGGGAAACAATCAGGATGAGCTTTATCGACGGGAAAAAAGTCAGGGATGTTCTCGACAAAAAGCCAGAGCTGTGCACTGAAATAGGCAGGAAGCTGGCTCTGCTGCACAGCAGGTCGATAATACACGGAGATTTGACGACTGCAAACATGATACTGAACAAGGAAATCTTTTTTATAGATTTCGGCCTGAGCTTTATCTCCCACAAGACAGAAGACAAGGCAGTTGACATTCATCTTTTTATGCAGGCTCTTGAGGGAAAGCATTTCAGGGTTTATGAGAAAGCCAGGAAATTCTTTTTTGGCGGCTACAAAAATGCAGAGGATTACGATGCTGTTGTTGAACGCCTCGAGGCTGTGGAAAAAAGAGGAAGAAACAAGGCAAAATTCTAACCGTTTGATGACGATGATTTGCGGAAAGTTTTATATAGAAAGCATCCTTCTCTGAATAATGATGTCTGACGCAGTTTCACGCATTAGAGAAAGGTTAGGAGAGAACCTTTTCGGATCTTATCAGATAATAGCTGGGGTCGTAACCTCGCAGGCGCCATCATATCTTGTCTGCCTAAAAGCAACAGGCAACATGCTCGAAGCTGCCGTATGGCATTGCATTAACCTTGCCGGGCGCATTACCTTGGCAAGCGCAGCCGGCGTATTTCTTTTAGGGTTAGATTACTATAGGAAACACCAAATAGGAACATACAAGGCAAATGATTCTTTAATGGCAATCCCTGCATCAATTTTCCTATCCCCAGAAATAGCAGGATATGTTCTCGGCCATGGCTTTGCAGTCGCCGCAATAACCGCTGGAAAAACAGCTGTTGATGGCGCCAGAAGGCTTGCGGGGGGTTCTGCGAAAACCGAGGGCGCAAGCGATATAACTCTGGAAGATGCGGAATAAAACAAAAAAACAATTTTTTATTTTTTCAAATCTTTCTCTACAAAGACAACAGCAGGCACTAGTAAACAGTATCTGCGTTCCTGTCATATGCCGCGTATTCAGGGCCTTCTACGCAGGTGTCTGCTCTGCAGTCCAGATAGTCGTAGCAATAGGTTATTGGCTGCCAGTTTCCGTAAATGTCCCTGTTTTCCATGTCCTGGCAGCAAGGCTCGTCAAGATGCCCGCAGGACTCTCCTCTCCCGTATTCTCCTGAATAAGAGCCTGAACCGCTGCGCTGAGGATCGCATGCGCTAATAATCAAAGCCAAGCCAATTATACAGATTATGACCAAAATGCCGAATTTCATATTATCACCCTGTTCAACAGGCACTATCGCATATAAATAGTTTTTTATTGCCAAAGCAATGCATGCTAAAAATCGGATGCGCTTAAAACCTCCTAAGCGGAGGGTTAACACCGGCTCATGCCAAGATGTTTTTTCAGGCATTGACAACTCCCCGAAGGGGGCAACCCCCTGTCAATTCGATTTCATATAAAAGAATGGCATTCACAATAATGGTGCTAACCTACATTTTAAACGCATCCGCTAAAAATCCAAATATTTATATTCCAATTGTTTTATAAAAAAGCATGGCTTTAGAGATTATCCCTGTGGGCGGGTATAAAGAGGTGGGCAGGAACTGCGTCTTTATCAAAGTTGACGACGAGATTGTAATTCTTGACATGGGCCTGAATATTGAAAAGTATATCAAGTACACAGAGAGCGAGGATTCTGACGAATTCAACATCAATCCTGAAACTTTAATCAGGCACCAGGCAATACCTAACATCAACAAATTCAGGCACCTGCTTCCCAAAGTAAAGGCTCTTTGCGTGTCGCATCCCCATCTGGACCACTTAGGCGCGATTCCTTATATCACACAGTCCATAAGATTCCCTGTGCACGGCACTCCCTTTGCAATCGAGGTTCTTAAAGATTTGATTTATGACAAGAACAGGAGTGCCCGCATAAAGCTTGTTTCGCACAAGCCAAACGCGATGTTTAAGATAGGCGATTCTATAACTGGCGAATTCGTACACACGACCCATTCAACCCCGCATACTGCAATGATAGCCCTTCACACAAAATACGGCATTATCGTGTATGCGAATGACTTCAAATTCGACAACAACCCTGTGCTGGGAACAAAGCCAAACCTGAAAAGGCTGGCAGAGTTTGCAGGCAATGTAAAGCTTCTAATCATTAATTCATTGTATGTCCATTATGACATGAAAATGCCCTCTGAAATAATTGCAAGGGAGCTTCTCAAGGATGTTCTGCTAGGGGTTGATTCAAAAGGCAAGAACATAGTGATAACAACATTCAGCTCTCATATTGCAAGGCTGAAGTCAATTGTAGAGATAGGAAGAACGCTGAACAGAAAAATTGTCTTTCTGGGCAGAAGCCTTGCAAAATATGTGTGTGCGGCTGAAAAAACAGGGCTTATTGACTTCAGGGATGATGTGGAGATCGTCAAATACGGAGACAAGGTCAAGAGCAAGCTAAGCTCCATAAGAAACACAGAGGATTACATATTTGTCGTCACAGGAAACCAGGGCGAACCTAATTCTGTGTTGTCCAGAATGCTCAACGAACATCTGTTTAACTTCAGGCCTGGCGACCACGTGATTTTTTCAAGCAGAACAATCCCTGTTCCTGTAACAATTGAAAACAGAAGAGTTATGGAAGAGGAGCTTAAAAAAAGAAAAGTGAGAATATTCAAAGACATCAATGTCTCATGACATGCCGCAAGAGAAGACCACAGGGAGCTTATAAATATTCTAAAGCCAGAGCACATAATACCCACCCATGCAAACATTGAAAATCTTAAAATCCTCAGGAGCCTTGCTTTAGAGATGGATTACAAAAAAAGCAATGTTCATATTCTTGGGAATTCTGAAGTTTTAAGGCTGTAAAAAAGACTTTTTTGCATCCGAGTTTAAAACACGAATCCATTTTAAACGCGCCCAGATTTTTCGCAATATTTATATATACAGGCGTTTTTTAAAAACCATTGGGGGTGTATGCTATGAAACTGACGCTAACAGAGCCAAGATTCCTAAAAGAGAGCGTATCAATCATTTCCGACCTAGTTACAGAAGCACAATTCAAGGTTTCTCCAGAAGGCATAGAGCTGACTGCAATGGACCCTGCGAATGTCGCAATGGTCATATTCAAGCTGCTAAGCAGCGCTTTTGCAGAGTATGAGGTAAAAGAGAAGACAACAATCTCTATTAATCTCTCAGACTTAAAGCAGGTGCTGAAAAGGGCATCGCCCACAGACTCAGTCACTTTAGAGATTGCAGAGAACAAGCTAAAGATAAAATTCAAGGGAGTAAACACAAGAACATTCTATCTCCCGCTGATTGACATAGAGGAAAAAGAGCAGAGGATTCCTGAGCTTAATTTCATGGCAAGCGTCACAACGCAGTCAAGCCTTCTCAACCAGGCGATTGATGACGTCGATATCATTGGCGAGTCTGTAAATTTCATAGTCGAGCCTGACAAGTTCACAGTCACCTCAAGCAGCGAGCTAAGCAAGGCCAATATTGAGATTCCTGCAGACAAAAACACAAAGATCAAGGCAAAGGCAATTGTGAAATCAAAATACTCTATTGAATACCTCAAGAAAATGATACAGGGCTCAAAGCTAAGCGAGCAGGTGAACATAAACCTGAGCAACGACTATCCTTTGGAGCTTGAATACAAGGTTTTGGACAGGGTTAGGCTCCTGTTTATACTTGCCCCAAGAGTGGACAACGACTAATCCTTTTCTTTACTGCAAAAGATGAACAAAGCAACTCTGAACTACATTATTGATGCCTGCCTTGGCAGCTCGTTCTTGGCAGTCTTTTTCACAGGCCTTTTGAAACTGCCTGTTCTGATTTCAGCTTTAGGAATGCACAAAAGAACTAGTTTGTATGCTGGCTTAACCGCAGTGCATGATATCTCCGGCATTGTGATGGGATTATTCGCTTTGGCTCACATCGCGCTTCACTGGAAATTCATTGCCTTAAAAACAAAAAACGTTTTCAAAAAAAAAGCCTGAGCAAGAGAAAGATTTAAAAACATGAAAGACTATCGGTTTTTCCAGACGTCAAGTTTAAAGCAATGCTCAAAAGGCTGCAAAGCCGATTCATAAAAAAGGTCATGACTACTGGCCTTAAATGGAGGAGTTTTCCATGAAAAAAAGAAACCCTTTTGGTGAAGCAGATGACAAAGAAGATATTTTCGGCAAAGATGACGACCAGTCAGATGATGAAGATAAGGGCGAATTTGATTTAGATGATGGTGATGATCCTGAAAGTAAATCTGATGAAGGCACCGACTCCGACTCTGACTGGGATTAATCCTGAATCATAAATATATTTTCTTTTTTATTTGTTTTTTATCTATTTCTGTTATAAATCCTAAAAAAATATAAAGCACTGTGCATTGCTCTGGCAGATATGACTACAGAACAGACAGTGTACAGCAGGGAAGAGCTTCTACAAAGAGTGCTTGAATACAATCCTAAAGCAAACACGGATCTTGTCAGCAAAGCATACGACTTTTCAAGCGAAGCCCATAAAAACCAGACAAGAGATTCTGGAGAGGCGTATTTTATGCACTGCCTTGCTGTTGCAGAGATTCTCACAGAACTTAAGGCAGATTCTGCAACAATAGCTGCAGGCCTGCTCCACGACACTCTTGAGGACACAAACACGACGCAAAAAAAAACTCAGAAGTGAATTCGGAGAAGAAGTCTGCGAGATTGTCGAAGGAGTGACAAAAATCAAGAAGCTGAACATCACCCTTGAAGAGAACAGGGCAGAGAATATAAGGAAAGTTATTTTTGCAACAACAAAAGATCTGAGAGTCATTATCCTAAAGCTTGCAGACAGGCTTCAGAACATGAGGACTCTGAAATACAAAAGCGAGGTAAAACAAAAAGAAATTGCAAAAGAAACTCTCGATATCTATGCGCCTATCGCATACAAGCTGGGCATCAGCTGGGTAAAGAGCGAGCTCGAGGATCTTTCGTTAAGATTTCTCAATCAGAAAGCATACCTATTTCTCAAGGAAAAAATCAGGAAGACAAAGGAAGAAAGAGATGCTGCTGTTGAAGAGGCCAAAAAAACACTCGAGCAGGAACTGGCGAAACAGGGCATTGAAGCAGAGATCAAAGGAAGGGCCAAATCATTCTACAGCATCTACAAAAAAATGAAAGACAAGAACAAGTCCCTTAATGAGATCTACGACCTGACAGCCCTCCGCATTACAACAAAGAGCATTGATGACTGCTATACCATTTTGGGCATAATCCACGGCCTGTGGAAGCCTATACCGAGACATTTCGAGGACTATATTGCGAATCCAAAGTCAAACGGCTACAAATCCCTGCACACTGTTGTTGTGAAAGAGGGCAAGATATTCGAGATACAGATCAGGACAAGAGAGATGGATATTGAAGCAGAGCACGGCATTGCTGCTCACTGGAGATACAAGGGGGTGGACAGGGACAGGCTGTTTGACAAGAAAATAGGCTGGCTAAAAGAGGTCCTTGAATGGGCAAGAGAGAGCAAGAGCGCAAATGATTTCATAGAGCATCTAAAAGTTGACCTTTTCAAAGATGAGATATGCGTATTCACTCCTAAAGGAGATCCTATCACTCTTCCTGAAAACGCGACACCCATTGACTTTGCATATTCTGTGCATAGCAGCATCGGAGACCATTGCTCAAAGGCAAAGGTCAACAGCAAAATAGTTTCTATGGACCATCCTCTGCAAAGCGGGGACATTGTGGAAATAATACAATCAAAAGAAAAATGCGTTTCCAGACACTGGCTCAAATTTGCAAAAACAAACTTTGCAAGGTCAAAAATAAGAAAAGAGCTTGATTTGAAAATCGAACATAAATCTGAGCAGGATGAAGAGGGCAGGCCTGAAACTGAAAAAATCATTGACAGGATAGATTACAACGGCAGGGAGGGATTAAAGATTGCAAAATGCTGCGCTCTGGAATTCAACAAGCCGATAGCCGGCATCAAGACAAAAGAAAGAAAAGAAAAAAAGATTTCAGTACACCTGAAAAACTGCCGCAACATAGTGAACGAGGAGAAAAGCAGGATTGTGGAGCTTAAGTGGAAGCCTGAAAAGGAAGAGAGCAGGATAAAGATAGAATTCAATGAACGAACAGGCATTGTATCCGACATTCTCGATGCTGTCTCAAAATTCAACATTCCTGTAAGCTCTATAAATACCAGCTTCAAAAGCAACATAAGCCTTTGCTTTGTAGAGTTCAGAATTTCTGACAAGAAAAGGCTTTACCAGACAATCGATTCATTAAAGAAAATACCAGACATTATGCGCGTTGACATTGTTTGAGAATAACAAAAATTCTGAAGAAAAAAATGGAAACCAATCTGATAATACAAATTAGAAAAAGTTCAGTATTCTCCTGTTGCTGTGAGAGTTACTGTCTTTGCGCCAGTCAATGAATTATAAGGCAGACTTATGTTAATCAGGATGGTAATATCATCCTCTGACTGATTATAGTTAAATCCCTCTGTGCATAATTTCGGGCCAGGATGTGCTGTGAATGCAGAGCTTACCTCTGTCATGCTGCTGAAATTCAGGGTGCCTGTGCATGTAGTCGCTGACTCTTCAGTGGCCTTGATTTTCAATGAAGGATTAGAACCGCCCACAAAGGTGGCAGCAGTATGAGAGCTGTTAAGCCAGACGCTTGTAAACTTGACATTGCCGTCATTTCTCAATCTCAAATTATCTCCGCTTGTAAAACCAAGGCAATATTTCTTGCTGAAAGTGCCTCCTCCGGAAGAGAGATTGCACCACAAATTCCCTCCTGTTGTGTTAACATAGCCAGAGCCGAAAGCACACGTGGCTCTTTGAAAATAAAGCCTTGCAGTACTTGTAATGGACAGGGTGCCTGTAGCCGCGGCTGTCTCATTGTCTGTGGCAAAGCCAGTGATTGCCATGTTCTGGATTACAGAAAGCCTTCCGATACTCACAAAAGCAACCCCTATAGTTACAACTATTGAAACTATAAGAATAAACGCCAATGTCTTATTTGAAACATCCAATATCTCACCAAGTCCCTATTCTCTATTAAACCATTGTTCTCTATTAAACCATTATTCTCTATTAAACCATGATTAATTCAACTCAAGCTCAAAGAGAGAGATTTATATATTTTTCTGTTGTTCGGGCTTTGTCCGAAATGTGGCGCCAAGTGAACCTTGAAAGTTATTAATCTATCACGATTAACTCGGGACACAATGAACAAAAGAAGCATG
>JAZDFJ010000096.1:0-3074 GCA_043807995.1 Candidatus Woesearchaeota archaeon | reverse complement strand
AGTTTTCGGGGTAATTAATCGAATACGAATAACTCGGGTAACAAATGGTTACAAAAGCGAGACGAGCGTGCTACGAAAGATTTCAAACAGAGCCTAATCACACAGAACAGAGTCAGTCAATGCACTTGCGTGTACAGCCATCTGCATTTATATCCTGATCTTTCCAGTTCTTGGAAGAATCACATGAGTTGAGGCTGCCGAAATTGGTGCTCTGCACACCTATGCTAAAAATATCTGATTCCCTGCTAAAGCAGAACTCATTGTTCAAAAGAATGCTTCTTGTGTCTGCAATCCTTATTCCATAATTATCACTGTACCATACATTGTTCTTTTCAAACAGGTTGTTATCTGAAACTCCCTCAACAAAAATGCCTACAGTGCTCGGCTTTATTATCTCATTGCCTGCAACCTCGTTATTGCTGCTTGACAAAACCTCGATTCCCGAGCCTGCATAAGATATCTTGTTGGCGAGTATTTTGCTGTTTGTTGACTCAAAAAGCGTTATGGCGTTCTCTTTTCTGTCAAGAACACAGTTTTCCACAATAATGTTCTTTGAATTTCTGATCTCTATAAGGCTTCCTCTTGTGTTTGCACCGTCGATGGAGTTGAGGCTGCAGTCAAATCTTTTATTCTCAAAGCTATTAATGGCTATGCATGTGCCTTCGCCTGTGTAGATATCAGCTGTCAGGATAACTTTTTCTGCCTCAAGATTTGAAAGGGCTTCTGTGCAGCTTGCACAGCTAAAGCATTCTATTGTTTTAGAAATGGCAAAGGCCTGCCCCCTAAGGTCAATATCCCTGTGCCCGGCTTCTTTTACAGCTGCCATTAAAAACGGCGCAACAACCATCACGATTATGAACACCATAATCATGTCTTTAAAATGGTGTTTTGAGTGCGACTCAGGAATTAAGCTGTCCATGGCCTGATTTAAAAATTCTTTAATTAAAAATGTTTCGGAAAAACTCATCTTTTCAGTCTTTTTAGGATTGTTGGTATTAGCAAAATTATTTCTGGATGCGTTTAAAATCTCCTAAGCGGAGGGTTAGCACCGGCTCATGCCAAGATGTTTTTTCGGTATTGACATCTCCCGATAAGACGCACCTTTACGTGAAATTCCTTTGGAATTTCTCGTTCCAAGAACAAAAGGTTCTTGTCCCACTAAATCCCCTGGATTTAGTTGTTCCAAAAACCCGCGGTTTTTGTTATCAATGCGATCGTAGTATTCCTTGCGGAATACCACAAAGAGTGGATGTCTTCCATCTAGGGGACTTCAGCGAAGCTGAATGTCGCCTAAAGTAACAAAAGTTTTCAACTTTTGAAACCTCTCTGAGGTGTCAACCGATTGCTAAACAGTCGGAACGAATGTTTAGCTGCGGGAACAAAGTGACGGCATAGCAGTTGAGGGAGAACACCCCCTCTGTCAATTCTATTTCATATAAAAGAATGGCATTCACGATAATGGTGCTAACCTACATTTTAAACACGCCCAATTATTTCCACTAATTTTTTAAAGCATAAGCTACCCTTCTTTTGCATGAATGCGGAACTTGAAAAGAAAATCAGCGAAATAAGGAAAATTGCTGAAAATGCTCAAAATCCTCTGTATTTTTTCGATGATGACCCAGACGGCTCCTGCGCATTCCTGCTTTTCTACAGGTTTATACAAAAAGGCAAAGGCATTATCCTCAAGCAGAAGCACATCAATGAGGATTTTCTGAGAAAAGTTGAGGAGTATAACCCGGACGTTATTTTCATACTGGATATCCCGTCTGTTGCAAAAGAATTTCTGGATGGAGCCGGCAGGACAATAGTCTGGATAGACCATCATCCTATTGACGATAAAGCATATCTCGGAGATGCGCTGTATCTTAATCCTCTTCTTTTTCCGCCCAGCGAATCCAGCCCGACATCATACCTGGCGTATAAAATCATAAAGCAGGACATCTGGCTGGCGGTTATCGGAGTGGTTGCAGACTGGATGCTCCCTGATTTTTTTGATGAATTTGTAAAAGAATATCCTGAGCTTGTACCTGAAAAATACAACGATTTCCTAGATTACAGGTTTAAAGGCCCGATTGGCGAGCTTGTCAGAATAATTGTTTTTAATCTCAAAGGAAACTCCCGCGAGGCAATGAAATCATTGAAAATTTTAACAAGAATAGACTCTCCTATGGAAATACTTGAGCATCAGACCCCAAGGGCATTGTTTATTTACAGAAAATACGAGCATTTTTACAAGCAGTTCTCTGAGCTTCTGGATAGTATAGCTGTTCCTGCAGGAAAATTTATTTTCTTCAAGTATACAGTGAAAAAAACATCTTTTACCTCTGAGTTAAGCAATTACCTTATATACAAAAACCCTGAAAAAGTCATTGTTATCGGCAGGGTCAAAGACGGGATCACAAGGTGCTCTGTCAGATCCAAGAAATACGATGTCAGAACGCCTTTATTGAAAATTCTAGCCAATTTCGAGTCTTCTGGAGCCTCTGGGGGCGGCCACGAGCATTCCTGCGGCTTTAATATGAGCCTGAAAGACTATCATCTGTTTATAAAACAGTTCAGGGAAGAGATAAATAAACAGCCTTAAGCTTCTGTAAACCACACCTACTTGACTTTCAGCCATTCGTTACTCTGAAGTAACATCAAAACCGAAATATTTAAATAGTAGTTATACTATATAGTAGTAACATGACATTGTGATGAGGTCATGATAATACTAACAGCCTCAAATCATGAAGAGAACTCAGATTCTTACAATCACACCTCACCCACCCTCTAAGTCTCTTCATGATGAGGCATGTTTTTTAAGAAAAATTCTTCTTGCGGCAGTGCCCGGAAAATCACCACGAGGTGAATGTTTCAGGGATTATATCTTTCTATGCATTGTGCCTGAACAACCCCGACCAGGGATACAGCACCTTCAAAGCACTTAATGGCTTTGTTGAAAACTTCGCCTTCGGCTCAGCCTTTGCCATCGGGTTCGCGTTTGATGTTCCGTCGATAGTCGACGTGTCCCCGTCAACTGAAAATCAGTTGACACCTCAGAGAGGCTCCAAAAGTTGAAAACTTTTGAT
>JAZDFJ010000095.1:0-15320 GCA_043807995.1 Candidatus Woesearchaeota archaeon | reverse complement strand
TTTTACAAGCCTGCTCCTGTATGCTGCCAGGTTTTCTTTTGCCATTTTCTTTTCTTCCTGCTTTTCAGGGTTGTTTTTATTCTCCATCCCTTTTCTCTGGGGAAAACATTAGGTATTTGTGTTCTATTGTTCCTGATTCTGGTTCGAGAACGTGTTTTTCTGTTGTCCTGTTTGCTCCTGAGCCAACAGTTGAAACTATTGCAAGCCTTTCTGCTCTGACTCCTGGAATTTCGAATTTTCTTCTTGAAGTCGTGCCTGTTGTTTTATCAAGGCCTACGACCTCGAGTGAATTTATTTTGTTTGTTGATTCTGTTATCACATCCCAGCTGCTATCTGGAGATTCAGGCGGAAGATTTACATGTGTTTCTTTGTAGGCGATCATTCCCGGCATTATAGGGCACATGATGACTGCGAAATTTGGTGCCCACGAGTGTTCTCGATCTTCTCCTTTGTAGACAAGGTAGGCTGTGCCAGTCGAATATCTGAGAGCCCAGATTTTTATGGCTTTCTGTGGTCCGTTGGATATTGGTGTGTCGCATATCGGGCCGTTATAGTCTGAGAATCTTGCATTGCCTCGCTTGTCAACGAATGCCATGCCGTAATCAAGAACAACACAAGGATCGCCGTTTTCCACATCAAATGTGTATCTGTCGTCTCCAAATCTCGACCTTACCTCATTCTCGAACTTTTTGTCAGCCATAATGCCGCTGTTTATGCGCAGGCCTGCGTTCGCCTTTCTTCCAGCTATGCCTCTTGTTATGTCAAGAAGCCTGTCTTCTGCGCCATGGCCAAGCCTTCTTGCAAGCGCCAGTGCTTTGCTTCCTAATGAAGATTTCTCCCAAGGATACTCGATTGTGCTTGATATGTCTGTCATGTTTTCACCTTGATATTATCTTTGACGCCTTACGCTTTGTTCTAGTGCTTCATATTGTTCTTTGGAAATGCGCACTGGTTCGTTTCCACCAACTAATGAGATGTATCCGTGGCTTGCTGCTTTTGTTGCTTCACTCAGTTTATCTCATTTTGGCATTTGTTACTCTGTTTCAGCTTTGACATCCAGCGTTTCTGTTGAATCAGCTAATGTTCTCTGTATATGAGATCCTCCCTGGGGTTGGGTGTGTTGATCTGAAAAATTTAATATGTGCTCTGTTAAACATGCTTTCATTCCAGGATTTAATGTTGGAGAGTTTAGCTGTGCTCTTGCGTATCCTAATACCGCCTTTGGACTTAAACCACCATAATGTACCGCACTTTCCATAACAGCATATATGCTTATGCCTGTTTTAAGGCTCATATCAAGCAAAGATTGATATGTAGCTATATCCCTGAATGTTTCCATTGATTCATGAATAAATGGATTAAGTCTTTCAAAAAAAACTTGTTATTGGCGGTCCATAATCACCGGGTTTTCTTGATTGTTCTGTTAGAAAATCCTGTTCTAAACTTTCAATTTGCTTTTTGAAATCAGTTTCATCCATTTTGGTTTCACCTCTTAGCTTTTTTTTTGGGTATCACGATAGATATTGTCGTGATGTATATGATTATGTGGGCTCTAATATTTAAATCTTTCGATTTTTAATCACTATACAGTGATGAATTTAACTATTCCTGCCCTGTGTGCCTGTTTTCTGCACTAAAAACCCGCCAGTGGCGGGCAATGGCTCGCCTTAAAGGCGAGTAGAGAGCGCAAGTGCAGAACGCATAAAGGAAAAAACAGAGCAAAGTTGATGCAGAAGTAGATAGTTAAGAAAGATAAGACTTCAAAGAAGAAAGTACAGTCCAGTCAATCCTCGCCTATAATCTCTGCTTCAAAGGAATAGATCTTCACATCAGAGCTTTTCCAGGCATTGGCTGGCAAGCCTGCCTTTTGGCAGAGCATCATTAAAAACTCCTGAGGGCTTGCCTCCTGCTCGACAGCCACCTGGGGAAGCAGCAATCCTGAATTGTGGCCTTTCTCAATCAATAGGCCGTGTATTCCTATCTCTATCTTTTCAGGATAAGCCAGCGGATTCTTGACTTTGATAATCTCAGGCACTGTCAATACAGAAATCTCTATCTTAATGAAAGGAAGCTCTTCTTTTTTCAGTGGAGGAAATCTCGGATCCTTGAATGCCGCACTCCTTGCAGCAAGCACAAGAGCCTCGCTCAGCTTCATGACAGGCAAAGGATAGCCAATGCATCCTCTAAGCTCGCCGGCCTTTTTCAGAGTCACAAAAACGCCCTTTTTCAGGTCGTAAGACTGCAGGGCGATGAGATCTGTATCCCTGCCTGCAAACTCGTCCCTGATAGCCTGCCTTGCGATTCTCAAGAGTGTTTCCTTTAATACTTGCTCCATAAAAAGAACGTGGTGTTTGTTATATATAAGTTTTTTGGAAGAAAGGGCTTTGCCCGAAAAGTCCTATTGGCCTCAGGTCAAAATGCCCTTCTTAATAATAACTTGTGCGTCGCGAGGGGAAGCTCCATACGGGAACGCAGCACCATAAACTAAAATCATCAAGCATTTTGAAGCCAATAGGCGAGCAAATGCGAGATTACGGGCAAAGCTTGAATTAAAGCCTTTTTTTACTCTAGAACTTTGATAACCTGTCTGAAAACAGGCTCTAACATCTTTAGGGTTTTGTTATCATGGTCAAGAACAAGCTTTACGCTACTGTGTACGTCTGAACCTGCGATCTCTGCCACTGCAAGCCTGCGGGTTCTTTTTCTTAGCAAGCCTTCCTTTAATTCGACGAAAACAGTCATCTCATGCGGAATTTCAGAGATTTCAGCATTTTTTAGTTGAGGCTCTGTGTTTGTTGGAAATGAAATCTGTCTGGCCAATCTGACCATTCCATCCAATGCAGTTGTGGAAAAATTATATGTCCTGCCTGCTTGTATCCTCGCGGCAATCTCTTCTGGAGTGCCTGGCTTTTCAATGCCAGCGTTCCATCCTTTCCCATAGATATCAACAGGGTATTTGTAGACCATTTTCTGCCAGCTATTTATTCAAAAGAAACCTTAATCCTGCTTTATCCTTGCAACCTTTTTGGCAAGCTCTTCATTTATTTTCTTCAGCCTGTTGCAGGCGCTGAGCACCACTTTTTTCGGGTCAGCATCATCGACTTCAACCACAAACACAGGCTTTCCCGCCAGGGGATGGCTTATGCTGTATGTCGCGATAGTCACTTTCTTGTCATTCCAGAGCTCATCTTTAAGGATGTTGCAGAATGTGTGGTTTGCTCCTGGAACCTCGAAGATAATCTTTTTCTTTGTTTGCTCAATAATCTTTACTTCCATGTCAACCCGAAAAATAGGGTCATTTAAAAATTTTGCTGTTTATAAGATGTGCTGGCAGATCCTCTTTCACTCCACAGTCACTGACTTTGCAAGATTCCTTGGCTTGTCAACATCCAGGCCTTTTGCATCTGCAATGTAATACGCCAAAAGCTGGAGCGGGATAACATTAAGTATCGGGGAAAGCTCTGCTCTTGTTTCAGGGACTATTATTATGTGCTCTGCCAGTTTTTTGATTTGCTCATCAGCATGATTCACTATTGCTATTATCCTTCCCCCGCGGGCCTTGACTTCCTGCATATTGCTGACAATCTTCGAGTATAGCTCGTCTTTTGTCGCAATAAATACAACAGGCATGTTCTCGTCTATCAGTGCAATAGGCCCGTGCTTCATCTCTGCTGCAGGATAGCCTTCTGCGTGGATATAGGAGATTTCCTTAAGTTTCAAAGCTCCTTCAAGAGCAACAGGAAAATTAATCCCTCTCCCAAGATATAGGCAATTCTTGCCGTCCTTGAGCTCCTCTGCCAGAGCTTTTATCTTTTCAGAATTGCGAAGTATAAGCTCTATCTTTTCAGGAATGCCTAATACTTCCTCTACAAGCCCGCTTTCGAGGGGCATTCCTTTTTTCTGCCTTGCATAGAGCGCAAAGAGCATTAAAGCCATTGTCTGGCATGTGAATGCCTTGGTGCTTGCAACCCCTATTTCAGGGCCGGCGTGAAGAAATATCCCTGAATCAACATCTCTTGCAATTGTCGAGCCTACAACATTAACAATGCCTGCTGTTTTTGCCCCTCTTTTTTTGGCCTCTTTCAGCGCAGCATAGGTATCTGCTGTTTCTCCTGATTGCGATATTGCAATAACTGCATCTTCCTCAGAAATGATAGGCTCTCTGTACCTGAATTCAGAGGCATAGTCGACTTCTGTTTTTATATTTGCGATTTTTTCAATAAGGTGCTTTCCTATAAGGGCCGAATGCCAGCTTGTGCCGCAGGCAGTGATGATTATTCTTTTTGTTTTTTCAAAATCAATGTCAATGCTCAGCTTTATTTCAAAGTCTTTTTTGTTTTTCTTGATCCTTCCTCTCAGCGTGTTTTCAACAGCCACTGGCTGCTCGTATATTTCCTTAAGCATGAAATGCTTATAGCCTTTTTTCTCAAGCTGTTCTGAGGTCCACTTGATCTGGCAGACTTCCTTGTCAATCTTTTTTCCATTCATATCTTTTATCAGATAAGAATTCTTTGTTATGACAGCCACTTCATTGTCATTAAGATAAATCACGTTCTTTGTCGGGACTGCGATTGGATCAGAGGCTATGAACATTCCTTTTGTTCCGATTCCGATAACCAGAGGCGAGCCTTTTCTTGCAGCGACTATCTTTTCTTCCCTGCTGCCCAGCACTGCAAGGCCGAATGTTCCCTCGACAAGCTCCAAAGCCTTGAACACAGCCTCTTCAAGGCTGCTGCTGTAGAATTTTTCTATAAGATGCGCCACTATCTCAGTGTCTGTGTCTGATTTTATCTTGTGGCCTTCTTTTTCAAGCAATTCCTTGAGAGCATGAAAGTTTTCTATAATGCCGTTGTGCACTATTCCAATCTCTGCATTGCAGTCAAGCTGAGGATGAGCGTTTTTTTTGCTTGGCTCTCCGTGAGTTGCCCATCTTGTGTGTGCAATGCCTATCTTTGGCTTTAAGCCTTTTATTTTTTCAAGCTCGCTGCTGTTCTCAAGCTCTGCTATTTTCCCTTTTTTCCTGGCAAGAAACAGCTTTTTGTTGTGGACTGCACAAATCCCTGCACTGTCATATCCCCTGTACTCAAGCCTTTTCAGGCCGTTGATTAGCAGAGGGATTAACTCCTCCTTCCCGATATAAGCGATAATGCCGCACATGGGAACAGGCCTGAAACAGCGCTTTAAATGCTTTATGAAGCGCAGTTCTGAAGGAGAATTCTATTAAAATTTGATTTCAAACTCTTTTTATCGCCCAGCAGCCGACAGGTATCTTTTCAATTCTTTTGATGTGCTGGGGCATTGTTTTTTTCAGCTGCATATTAAACTTGAAGAAAGAGAATGTTTTGAATCCCAGCTTTGCAATCTTTTTTTCTATGAAATCAGCTGTCTCGAGCTTGTGGAATGAATAGATAATGCCTGAATTCCTTGATGCATACTCGAGGAATTCTGTATCAGCATGCTTCTGCTTTGTGCCGAACGGCGGGTTTTGCAGCAGCAGGTCAACCTTGGTGCTGAACATAGAGGCATCTGCATGGATAAACTCTGCCTTGCCTGAGAAATCCAGGCTGTAATTCTCCTTGATAAAATCCAGGTTCTGCTTTGCTGTCTCAAACACTTTTTTGTCAATGTCGAGAAAATAAACCTTTTCAGCGTCGAGCAGCAATGCCCCGATGCCGAGAATGCCTGTGCCGCATCCGATGTCTGCGACTGTTTTTCCCTCTATAAATCCGGAGATATAGGCGTGCCAGAGTACCTCTGCAGCAATCTCTGAGGGAGTTGTGTACTGCTCCAGGACAGTATCAGGCCTTTCAAAGTCGGCAAGCTTTGACAGAAGTATGCCTAGTGTTGATTTTGAGAGCATTGTGGTGGAGAGATGTGCTGGTTGGTATTTAAATATAGTGAAGAAAAGTAATATCTTTTATCACAATCTCATTTTCTGCTGCCTGCATGCTTGCTGAGAACATAAAACCATTGCTTTTCTTTTAAAATATGCTTGCCGTCCTTTTTTCTGAAGCGTTTCATGAATTTCTTCATTTCCTCTTTTTCTTTAGGCGCGAATTCGTCAAACCATTTTTTGAAGATAAATCTGAAATAGAAGTTTGTAGGTGTAGTTTTTGGAGAAAGATGGTTGATTTCAAGTTTTTCTATCGGGCTGAGTTTCATCGTGGTTTCAATGATTTTTGCTTTGCAGTTTTTAGGAAACATCTTCTTTATCTTTGAGCATTCTGCCTCATCTTTCAGAGGATTGCCGATCATTTTATGCCTAAAGTAATGTATGAAGCTTTTTTTCATGTTTTTTCCGTATATGGAGATGATTATCAGCTTTCCGTCTTCTGCAAGCAGGCCAAGCATTTGGGCAATGGCTTTTTTCATGTCTTTGAAAAAATATACTGTGTGGATGCAGGTTATGAGGTCAAAGCTGTTCTTGTATTTCTTGCTGTTGGTTGCATAGAAATTCTCCCATGTTGACTTGATAAGTTTGGCGTCGAGTAAAGGATGCTTTTTCTTTCTTTCGCATAGTATGCGGAACATTCTTTCTCCTGGCTCAACAGCGACTGACCTCTCAAACTTTGCTGCTGTCCTGAAAAAAGTGTCGCCTGCTCCTGCTCCAATGTCAAGAAATAATCTCTTCTGCTTCAAGTCTTTGGCAACAGAAAGCACATTGGCTAGTTGAAGCTGTTTTTCATCGCTGACTTTTGCAAGATATGAAAAAGCCTTTGTTTCGTCGTAGTTGCTTGCCATGGCTGCAAAAAATAGCGGTTATTCTTAAATGTTTATGCTTTTACTGCTTCCCAACCCTTTGAATCTCCAGGGTTCAGGGCTTTAAAACGATATTTGTCTGCCAATCATAAACTATTTAAACAGGCATGTTTCAGATGGTTTGTTGTCAGGGGTGATAGCATACATGAGCGTGTTCAATACAGGCAAGGAGTCCACAAGAGAGCTTGCTGAAGATGTTGCAGGCATCCGTTCTGAGCTTGATGATCATCTGGAAACAATAAACCAGCAGGAGACTGACATCAATGAGCTTGTTGCGCGCATTGAAAAGCTCGAGGAGGTTGTCGAGCAGATACGCCTTAAGACAGGCTATTCCGGGCTTTGTGATGACCTGAAGATAGACCTTTCTTTTATTGAGAAAAAAATATTCATGCTTCTTTATGCTCTGGAGACCAAAATCACTCTTGAAGAGATATCCCAAAGGCTTAACATTGCTGCTCCTTTAGTCGAGAAACATATAGAATCAATGCAGAGAAAGGGCATTGCCATCTGGCGCCAGAAGTCTCTGGACAACAAAACATATCTTCTTCTTGACAGGGAATTCAGAGAGCTGCAGGCCAAGAGTAATTTCCTGGGCGTAAACAGGGTTTTGTCAAAAGAACTGGTCGACAAGAACCTGATTTGAGAATTTCTGCTGTTTTTGATGCTTGAATAGGTTTAACCCTCACTTTTGCTTGATATATGCTCTGTATCGGTCTGCTGCAGTAATCTTTTACTTTCTTTGTTCTTTTCTCTATCCTTTTCTCTGTTCTTTTCTGCGTGCAGCTTCTCCGCCTGTAAAGGCGGTATTTTCCTGCCTTTAAGGCAGGTCTTTTTGCGCACAGAGGATTCTGATATGGCTCAACTGTCTGCTGATACTCTACTTTGTGCTCACTTTTGCCTGTTTATGCTCTTTTATCTGGCTGTTTCCACTTTGTTTCTGCCGTCTGCAGCCCTTTCCGCCTTTGCAGGCGGTTTATTCCGCCCTTTTTCTGCCCTTTTGGGCAGTTCGTCTGCAGATATTTTTTTATTGAAAGATTTCATTTTTATCTCTTTTTTTTTTATCTCTTTTTTATCTCTTTTTTATCTTTTTTTTTATCTCTTTTTTTTATCTTTTTTTTTTATCTCTTTTTTCTATCCCTCACTTTTGCCTGATTTTTTCAGGTTTTTTCTTATTTTTTCATGCTTTTTCTCTGTATTTTTTCTTTTTTTTTGACACTGATGCATGCTGTTTCTTCTTCCGTCGAGATTTATTGTATATCAAATAAATTGCTTAACCAATATATCGATTGGTAAATACATCTGATGACCAATAAATACCGAAAAATATATAAACAAGCTGTTCTATTGAATCTTGTTATGGAACAATCAAAATTTCTGGAAATGAAAGGGTTTTTGAGTTTTTTTATTTTGCATGAATTAAGCCACAAGGAGCTTTGCGGCGATGACCTGGCAAAAAAGATAGGCGCCAGAAAAGGCACTGTCCTGACGCCAGGCACGATCTATCCTGCGCTAAAGAACCTGAAAAAGGCAAAGCTTATCAAGTTGAGGAAGGATGGCAGAAAAAAGTACTATGAATTGACAGATTCTGGAAAGCAGGAGTTGAACTCACTTTATGAAATGTTTAGCAAGTATTTTTTCGGCCTGAAAAAAAAGATAGCAAGGGCAAAAAAGTAGCTTAAAAGTTTTAAGCAAAACTCACAAGTTTTATTTAGCAAAATTGTGCTGTTTTTGCCTCTTTTTCGTATCCAATGGGATGCGAATCCTGGTCGCTAAACTCGAAAAACGAAGCTTTCTTAAAAGAAACAGGATTCTTAATCAACTGCAAATGATAGCGACAGTTGATGATCTAGTTGAAAGGGGAACAGAGCTTTCAGAGACAGGGCAGCGGTTGCGCCTTGATCATACATCATTTTCAGGAACCGACCTTCTAAGGGCTGCTCAGCTCTACAAACAGGAGCTTGTAAGCCCTTTGGATACTGAAACCCTGTTCGAGGCAGGGCTTTACTGCCTGCTTTCGCAGGGCCTGCAGCACAGGCAGCAGTTCAGGATATTTTCACGTCTTTTGCACGAAGGTTTTGGCACTCCTGATGGGATTAAAGCCGGTTTTGTCCCTCTTCGAATAATTCTTTCAAGAGTCAAATATCCAATCAGGCTTAATAATCTTGTTCAGGCATATGCTTCCTGGTGGCTTCATTCCTCGCTTCCTGCAAGGATTATTGAGGATGCACAAGGAGAAAAAGAATCTGGAGTCACTCTGAGAAACATGGTCGCTGAGCAAGCTCCTGGCCTGGGCCTGAAATGCGCTTCTCTGTTGATGAGAATGGCGGGCTATCTTGATGTTGTGCCTATTGACATTTGGGCTCTCAGGTTTTTAGAGACGACAGGATATGAGTTTAAAACTCCCGAATGGAAGAGAATAAGAGGCATTTCAAAGACAGAGTATTCTGGCGCAGAAGCTGCGTTTTCAGAGTATGCTTTACAGAATGGTTTTAACCCTGCATTGCTTCAGCTTGTAGAATGGTGCAAGGCGTCTAAAATAGATTTCGCAACCCAGCAGCTGCTTTTTGAGGGTGGTGCATTGTATGACTAATTCTGATTCCGGATAAGACAATTTTTCTTTTTTGTTCGCACAAATCGCAAAATATATAAATATGTTCGTATAATGTAAATTATGCGACTGTTATGCCGCAAAAAATAGCTTTGCCAGGGGTAATTATGCCAGAAAATAGTGTATCGGCTATGAAAATGCCTGATTTCAAGGACTTGGAGGTTGAGCTAAAGATAAGAGGCTTTAGCAAGCATACTGCTTTGGCTTATATCAGGTTTAATCATGAATTCATACTTTTTTGCCAAAAGAGCCGGCCCAACCTGACAAAAGAGGGCATTTCTAAAGATGATGTCAAGGCATACCTTGCTTTTCTGATATCTGACAGGATGCTTTCTGCGAAAACAGTCAATCTTGCAAGAAGCGCTTTGCTTTTCTATTACAATGAAGTGCTTGACAGGGGATTTGTCAACATTAAGGCTCCGAAGGTTGAGAGCAGGCATATCGATATCCTGGAAAAGGACGAGATAAAGGCTTTGCTGGCCTGTGTTCATCATCGGAAAAGCGAGCTGATGCTGAAAGTGATTTATTCTGCAGGACTGCGCGTGAGCGAGCTTACAGGGCTGAAGCTCGAGGACATTGATTTTGAAAGGGCTTTGCTCAATGTGAAGCAGTCAAAAGGCAAAAAAGACAGGGTTACTGTCTTGTCAAGGGATTTGCTGGAGGAGATCAAGAGCTATGCCGGAGAGAACGGCATTAAAAAAGGCCTGCTGTTTTTCAGCGGCGATGGAAGGCTTTCTGAGAGAAATATCCAGAGGATAATCAAGAGAGCAGCCTTGAAGGCAGGCCTGAAAAAAAATGTGACGCCGCACACATTGAGGCACAGCTTTGCTACGCATCTGCTTGAATCCGGCGTAAGCATCCGCCTGATACAGGAGCTTTTGGGGCATTCAAATCTGCAGACAACGCAGATCTATACGCACGTTTCTACAAGGCAGATCGAAGGCGTGAAAAGCCCTCTTGACGGGATGTGATTTTTAGAAATATTAAAATAGATGCTTATTTTTGGTGCTTGCAAAGAG
Source organism: Candidatus Woesearchaeota archaeon (assembly GCA_043807995.1). Classification (GTDB taxonomy): domain Archaea; phylum Nanobdellota; class Nanobdellia; order Woesearchaeales; family JAZDFJ01; genus JAZDFJ01. The sequence continues at coordinate 4,934 of JAZDFJ010000095.1, read as the reverse complement.
GTGAGATAATGGCAGATGATGCTGAGGCAAAATTAAATGAGGCTGAAAAAAAGCTTAGGGAGCTGTATGCCCGTGTTGAAGAGCATAACCGCCAGGTTGAAGCGAGAAAAAGCGAGATTGAAGCAAGGCTTAAAGCAGCTGCAAAGCTGGTTTCTGATATTAATAATGGCGCAAGTCGTTATTTAGAGATAAGAGGCGCGGTATCTGCTCTTGCGAAGAAGGTAAACGGCTTGCTCGGCGATTCGCTTAATTCGCTGCACAGGATAAAGTTCGAATTTTAGCGTCTTGGCGTATTTTTTGCTGTTTTCGTTTTCTATTTTTTTTGGTTGTTTTCTGATGGTTTTTTGTTTTATATGTTTTAGTTTTTGCTTAAAATCTATCAGCATTTAGATGCTTAAAACTTTTAAGTATTAATTAGATGTTTTATTGTTGTGTTTTTGCTGTATTTATTGCATATACAATATATTGGATGACAGATATATTAAAGATTTTTTGAAAAAATTTTGCTTTGGATTTTTTTTGAGATTTTCAAAACACGAATTTTTGATGGAAAAATGCTGAAAAACAGCGAAAACAGGGCAGAAAGTGAGGGATAGAAAAAAGAGATGAACAATAAATCCTTCTGATGAAAATATTGCCTGAAGAAAAAGCTGCCCATTAGGCAGAAAAACACCACCTTTGAAGGCGGATAAAATGCAGGCAGCAGGTGAAAGAGGAGAAAACAGAGCGCAAACAGAACAGATGGAAAACAGAGAAAGTGAGTGTTGCAGTGATTGAAGCAAAGCAAACAGCAGATATTCATCTGTTTGAAACTTCAATGTTGAATGATGTTTTTAGAGAACTTTAATGTGCAGTGTTGAATGTCGCCTATTGTGCCAACCGATTGCTTAAAGCCAGAATGGCTTTGAGTTGCGGGAACAAAGTGACGGCATTGCAGTTGTTGGAGTCTTTTTATTTTTTCAGGGGACCGAGCATAGCGTAGGTCGCCTAAAGTGTCAACCGATTTTGCAGTTGATAGAAAACTATATAAATGGGTAAACTTGTAGTGCTCGTCATGTATCCTAATAAAAAGAGGTCCTTCAATATAGCTTTAGTTCTAACTGCATTTTTATCATTTCTTGTAATGCTTCCTGCGGCTTACGCTTCTATACTGCCGCCGATAATCACGGATAATTTAAGCAAATTCTTTTCAATAAAAGGATTTGATACAGCAAATGTCTGGCTTTTCAAATTCGCATTTTTTATAGTTGCTTTTGCAATCCTTTATATGGCGGCTGTTAAGGTTTTTATGCAGCCTCCGAAAACTGGGGGAGTCCCGACTCCTAAAAATATTCCTGTAGCGATTTCGCTCACTATTTCCCTGGCAAGTGCAATACTTATTCCAGCAAACCTTGCAAGGACAATATTTAATTCTTATGCATGGCTTGTGGCTGTCTTAATGCTGTTAGGGCCTGCAATAGGTTTCCTATGGTACGGCGGCAAGTTGAAAAAAGATGATGCAACACAAACAACAAGATTCACACATGGCATCAGAGCGTTTGCCTTTGCAATTGCATCATACTATTTCGGCGCAATAGGAACTCTGGAAATGTTTAATGGCATTGACTTTTTAGGCGGCTCAAAAGACATTATAAGGCTTTCAGAGATTGCAGTGTTTGCGTCTGCAGTATTCTTGATACTCGCAATTATCGAAGCAGTGAAGTCGTTTGGCATAAAAGGCGGGCCGAAGTTAAGTTTAGGTGGAGATAACAATGGAGATCCGACTAAAAAACCTGAAACCACAGGAGACAAAACGCAACCTCCTGGAAAGGATCAGCCGCAGGGCGATGGCGACAAAGATCGTTACATTCGTTTTGATCGTGATGGAAATCCTGTTGATGCTCAGATTGAATTGACTGATGCTGCAGGGCATCCTATTAGAGGCGCAAGACTTGAAATAGCTCCTGCTGAGCGTGGTTAAAATGGCATCATGGCATAAAGTAAAGGGAAATCAGCCAATCAAATTTGGCGGCGTAAGCGATAGTGCTGGAGTTGTAAAACTTAAGATTCCTCCAGGAATCTATGCTGCAAGCCTTGTGAGAGATAATAAGCATAGACCCCTTAGAGTTCTCAGAATTAAGAATAGGGATACGAGGATGATTGATATTCCTGCTGATGCCACTGAAACTGTGAGAGTCCCTTTTGTTGTCGAGAGCTTTGGCTGCACAACAATGATGGTTCCGCCGGGAAGCAAGATTCCTGGCAGCACATTTGACATTTATGCCATACTTCCTAATTCTTCTGATATGAATGTTGGAACAAAATACAGCGATTACAACATTGTTCTTATTCCCCATGATGGTACAGAAGCAGATTCGATGAATGCACAAGTCGGTGATGTGAATGAACTGTACAAGGAAAACCTGCGCGTTATTGCAGATTTTAGAGACCTTCCGAGAGTTGTGGATCCCAGAGGTTATGATAATTGGAGAGCATTATCCGGCTTTTTGGGGGGCGCGTTGGGGTTAGGCAAGCACAGAGCAATTGCAAAGAGATTCAGGCTTCCCCATGACTGCAAGCCAGGAGAATATGACATCATGGTCAGGCTTAATCAGGTTGACAAGTTTGGAACTGGTTGGGTTGTCGGCGGCATGGTAAAAGTCGTGAATAAGCCGGACATTAAATGGAAAATAAACCTTAGATTTGTTAATGGTGCTCCTTTTAATGATGATAAAATAACATTGCAAAATGATCCTAATAATCCAATCACTCTTGTCGCAGACCTGCAAAATGAGAATGATGAAAGGATTTCTGATTACAGTTTTTTAACTAATAACAATTACTGTATCAGGGTTATTGATGAGCAAGGCAGTACTACGGTTTCTAGCCAACAAGCATCGTCAAATCCTGCAAACCAGGGAAAATCGGTTAAGATTCTGACTTTTGAAAAAACTGGAAGCACACACTTTCAGATAAAGCCTCGCAGTGATTTTTCATCCACAAAATTACGTCTGACTCTTGTGAAAAGAGTTTTTGAAGGGTTTCCTCAGCAGTTTAGATTCGAAGAAGTCCCTAATGTTGCTGAAAAAGTGCTGGAAGTCGAGTTTGGGGTGGTTGTTTCAGAGCCGGTACCGGTGATGCAAGATCGCGGCATGAATGGGAAAAAGGTTCCAACTAGTGTTTATCAGTCTGTAGTTTCTGATTCAACTGGGAAAAAAATTGGAGATTTTTCAATAAGTGCATTAGTAAATAATGGTACATTTGTTGAAAATATTAAAGGTTACCATTCTCCTCCAGGCTCAAGAATTGTGATAGACGAAAACAACAAAAACGCCGCAGTCGTATTCTCAAATAGCAATGGGATTTTAATGTTCCCAATCAGGGCAAATGATTCAAAAACCGAGAAAGCAACACTCACATTGACGGCGCAAGGCATAAAGCCAATAACAGCAGATATTCAGTTCTTGTATGACGAGCCGAAACCAAAAAAAGAAACTGGAACTGAAGGGTCACATGAAGCGCCTCCTGCGCCGATGCCACCAGGTGCTTCGCCACCTGCCGCTGTTCCAGCACAGCCACCTCAACAAGCACAGCAGTCAGTCAGGCTTGACCCCGGAGGATTGACACAGACTAAATGGAAAATCGACTTTGTTTTTAAAAAAGGAAAATCTGAGGTTTCTAGTGAAAAAGGAAAAGGAATCCCATATAGTGTTCATGCTCAGAAAGGAATGAAGTATCTGGCTATTTGTAACTTCCAAGTTTATGAATTAAATAATACCGGTTCAAGAAAACAAAGAATTGAAGATCCCAGTTTAATCAAATTAGAACCTTTAGAATTTAGAAGCTATCAGAAAAAAATGTATTGGAGACTTATCGAGGATGAAGTCAAAACAGAGATTAAAGTTACTATAACTTCAAAACTGCCTGCGGGTGCTTATCTTGTTGAGTGCAGATCACAGATTAGAATGCCTTCAGAGACTGGTGCGATTGGCGTTTTGAACTCTAGGCTAACAACAACTACTTTGTTTGTCGAAAAGCAGGGTATTGGTGTTAAATATGTGGCAAAATTAGGAGATAAAACTTTTGACCAATTTGAACATGAACTAGAGCATATCGATAAATTGATAAAAATACAAATTCCGGATACAACAGGAGTCAAATGGCTGGAAGATAACACTGTTAAGATGTTGCAAACACAAATTCTTCAACCATTGCAAAAACTTGGTGAAGCAGAAGGCATTATCAGATTATTTGGTGAAGGGTTTTTTAAACCAGATGAACATAAGGAAAACTTTAGAAAAGTTTATGCTCATGCAATGAGCATTTTAATTCCGATAATAAAAGCGCATGGCGAAAGTCTGTCAGTGCAAGAACATCAAAAATTAATTACTGATATTTCAGGTATTGACACAAATGAGCTCAAACGGCGCTTGGAGTTTTTGTATCACATGATTAAAATGGCAGAGGACTATGAAAAAGAGAGGCTTGAAGAGGATATAAGAAGGAATGGAGTTGTTATGTAATCATCAATGTTCAAAAGAGGTGTTGAAAAATGTTTGAAATGCTTTCATTAAAGTTCAATAATATGTTTCGCAGTTGTGGCAGACTTACATCGATTATTCGCAGACACGAGCGTAAGATTCCATTTCTTTTCGAAAAGAGCAAAGGTTTCTTGGTTCTTGAGCTAAGAGCTGACCTGGCTGGAAACGCCAAAGGATTGTTTGACGTAATGAGGGCTGAAATAAAAACTGTTCGTGAAATATTTGGCATGGATCTCAGTGATGAGGCGAGTGAACAATTGATTCTTCGCAGGTTATTGGAAGAGATGATAGATGATGAGACAAAAGAGGCTAATCTTGAACAGTGTGTTGCCCACATTAAAGATGAAAAAAAGAGAAAAGAGGTTTTTGATGTATTGAAAGGAGTGCACGCCGGTCTTGACAAAGAAGCAAGAG
>JAZDFJ010000094.1:0-15590 GCA_043807995.1 Candidatus Woesearchaeota archaeon | reverse complement strand
CAAACTCGCTGCTTCTTTCATAGGTGGTGTTTGTCAGTAAGTCTTTGATAATGTACGGCCTGTTGAAGTTGTAGCCTTCCACAGACGGAAGGTGTATCTTTACATGGTCTGCCTTTTTGTTGAAATCCATGTTCACTACAACAAGGAATGTGTCTCTCTCGCTCTCTTCTTTGTAGTCTCTGATAAAACTGAAGATCTGGGCGTTCGGAGTGATTCCCTGCTCGCTGTCGACGTAAATATAATTTCCCTTCTGGAAGGCAGTGTGCTCTGCCCTTATCTCATTGACCTTTCCTATGTATTCTGTGATGTTTTTCTTTGAAGACCAGTTGATAAAGCTGTATGTCCTTACGCTTACCTGCTCGTGCTCGACAACCTCGTAGCCGTTGTGCAGCATTGGTATCCCTGGGAGAAGCGCAGCCAGCACCCATCTGCTCTTGCCGAGCTGGATATCAGACTTTTCATTCTTAAGCATGCCTTTGAACTTTTTCGGCAGCCTGTTGAAGTCATGGCATTCTGGGAAAATAAACCATTTCGAGCCTTTTGGGAAAAATTTCCCAGAGATGTTGTATGCATAATCCAGATAGCCTTTAAGCTGTTCTACATTGTATATTTTTGCAGAAAAGTCGCCGTTAAGGCATGTCATTCCGCAGGACTGCAGCTCAGCAACATCGTCGACATATGTTTCTCCGATAAATATTATCTCCGGAGACAGCGGAGCTGTTTCAACCTCTCCTTTTTTGTGTTGTTCGCAAATCCCTTTTGCAAACTCTCTTGTTTCCTGTATTGCCTCGTGCCAGAATTCAGGAGGGATTGCATAGGCCACGTCAAGCCTGAAGCCGTCTACTCCGTAATTCTTCACCCAGTATTTCAGCAGGTTCTTGAAATAGCCTATCATCTCATTGATAGATGGATTTTTCGGAGCGCTGTTTGGCGCCTGGGGATATCTGAAGTTCCAGTTCAGCATTCCGCAGTCTGCCCAGAAAATTCCGTGGTCAAAAGGGCTGAAGATATGTTCTGGCTTTCCCCAGATCTCTCCTTTATGGTCGTCTTCAATGCGTACATAAGGATAATCAAGCGACAATGGGTCTTTCTTGTAGAGATACCATTCAGGATGGAGCCTCTGCAGTTCAGAATCTTTTGATGTGTGGTCGAAAACCATGTCAAGGAAAACCATGATGTGATTCTCATGGCATATTTTCACGAATTTTTTGAATTCAATATACTGGTCTGTTGTTTCGTCGTGAGGATTAAGCCCGAGCTCGGGGTCGATTGATTTATAGTCTTTTATCGAGTAGACAGAGCCTGGATGCATGTGCCTTGGCAGCATATTGAGCTCTTCTGTGTATTCTTTTGCCCCTGTCTTGCCTGCATTCTGATACCTGAAAACCTCTCCTGACTTTTGTATCGGGTTCAGATACAGTGCGTTTATGCCCAATTTTTTGAAATGAGGCATTGCCTCAACAAGGTCGTTGAATGTCCCTCCCTCTCCAGGCTCTACAACCCCGTCCCTGTTTTTGTCTCTTGCGCCAAACTGCCTTACAAATGCATTGTACACAATCAGCGATGATGTCATTTCAGGCTCGACATAAATCGGCATGATTTTTCTTGATTCATAGTTTTTTTGCGAGTCAAACCAGCTCCAGTGGGTTTCGGTTTTTATCCTGTATCTCACGCTGTAGCTGTAGAATCCCGAGAGCGACGGGGTTATTGTTCTTTTGAAGAAAAGAATGTTTTTCTGCCTTTTGTAATAGATAAGCTTTACTGCAAACTCTTTTGACGATTCATGGGTCTTGTTTTCCTCCTGTTCATGGATTTCTTTGCAGTGCAGGTCAGTCCATATCTCCAGCTGGAAATCATTGATGAGCTGCTCATAGTCCTGCAATGGCTCTAGAGCCTCCACCTCGACAAAGAAGGTCAGCTTTTCGCCTGAAAAGACCTTTGTAATCTCATCAGGATACGACTGAATAACTCTGACTGGCGCCAATAGCTTCCCACCTCTATATATTATAGATATGTTGCCGCTTTTTATTTGTTGTGGTTTTCCACCAAAAAACCAACAATTTATATACCAATATTTTCTTTTATGCTTAATTCAATGTTTCGGAGGGTTAACAATGGCAAAGAAAAAAGAATCAAATATCAAGGCAAATAATGAAGGGCATGGAAAGATTGAAAACGAGCAGACAGTTGCAATCCTGTCATACCTGCTGATAGGCATTATCTGGTTTTTTGTTGACGAAAAAGTCAGGAAAAGCTCTTTTGCAAAGTTTCATGTAAAGCAGGCTCTGAACCTTTTAATAATCTCATTGGCGATAAGCATAATCTTTAACATACTGCATGTGCTGTTAATAATCCCTTTGTTCGGGGCAGTCTTTAATGTTGTATTGTCTGTTATTCGATTTGTTATCGGCGTGATACTATTTGTCCTGTGGCTCATTGGCATTATCAGCGCAGCCAGCAATAAAAGCAAGGAGCTGCCGATAATAGGGCATTTTGCAGGCAAATACCTGACTTTCTGAATATTTTTGTTTTTTTACTTTTTTTGCATTTGTTTAGCATCTTCGAAATCCTCGAGGAGAGGGCTGCAGGCCCTGCGCCCCCGGATGGGGCAACCCCGCGCAACGGGCTCTATTGATTGTTCGCATGGATTTCGACCTTAGGATGCTAAACAAATATCTCTTTTTTTATTGTTTTACTTTTCTTCTCCTTCTCTTCAAAACCGCAACATTTATAAATCTTATATCGTAATCGATATATCGGAATCAATATATCGGGTGCGTGAATGGAAAGAAACCTTAAACTCCTTGTTTTGCATCTGCTTTCAGAGCAGGAGCTCAGCGGCTACGGCATTATCAAGGAGATAGACAAACATACAGGCTGGAAGCCGAGCTACGGCTCTATCTACCCTTTCTTAAAGCAGGCCCAGAAAAACGGGTGGCTCAGGCAGAAGATAGACAAGAGAAGAAAGCTTTACAGCATAACCGGCAAGGGAAAAAAGGAGCTTGTGGATTTCGCCAAGAAGAGAAGCCAGTTCATGGATCATCTTATGCAGAACTTAAAATCAATAAATCTCTATTCTCCGGAGCTGATGCTCAACAAAGGCGACATGTCTTTCATGATTGACATTTGCCAGAATCTTAAAGATGAGAAGCTCCCGTTAAAAGGGCTGATGAAGGATGTTTTTGACATGAAATATGCGTTGCTTAAACTGTATGCAGGAAAAAGAATAGAGCCTAACAAGGACAAAATAAAAAAAATTCTTTCAAGGACAACAAAAGAATTGAAGGCCTTAAAATGAAACCAGCTGAAAATACACCACCGAGAATACCGATAATAGCGCTTCAGGATGTCTGGAGAACATATGTGATGGGCGATACAGAAGTCCATGCATTGAGAGGCATGACTCTAGCTGTCGGGAATGGAGAGTTCATCGCAATCAAGGGGCCTTCAGGAAGCGGAAAAAGCACTGCAATGAACATGGTTGGCTGCCTTGATATACCTACAAAAGGAAAAATATTCCTAGACGGCCAGGACATTTCAGAGCTCTCAGAATCAACTCTTGCAGAGATTAGGGGGCGGAAAATAGGCTTTATATTCCAGAAGTTCAACCTTATCTCGACTCTCACTGCGCTTGAAAATGTTATGCTTCCAATGGTTTTCCAGGGAATCGACATTGAGCACAGGAGACGCAAGGCAGAGCAGCTTTTGGAGCTTGTCGGGCTTTCAGACAGGACAACCCACAAGCCAACAGAGCTTTCCGGCGGACAGCAGCAAAGGGTTGCTATTGCAAGGGCGCTTGCAAATGACCCGGAGGTAATACTTGCGGATGAGCCGACAGGAAACCTTGACAGCAAGTCAGGCATCAATGTCATGGAGTTCCTGAAAAAACTCCATCACGAAAAAAAGAAAACAATAATAATGGTCACGCATGATGACAAGATAGCCCACTATGCAGACAGGATAGAATTCCTTGAGGACGGGAAAATAGTGGCGCAAAAGCACAACAATCATGCTCATTCCTAAAAACCTATTTGAAACATAATCAAAAATGCAAAAACAATCTTATGCAAGAAATAACAAACGCGAGGTGGCTTATATGAATAAATCAATGATTGCGATTCTTCTGGTCGCAGCAATAGTATCTCTTGTATTCTCTGCATCGGCAGCCAGCGCCCAAACAGCGCAGGTAAGGGCTTCTGTGCTAAAGTACGAACCTTATCCTGCAGAGCCTGGGAGCACTTTCACAGTTTGGCTGAAATTTGAGAATATAGGCAATTCCGATTCTTCGGATGTGCGGATAGTTATAGACCCGCAATATCCTTTCAAGCTCCACCCGAGCGAACAGGCAGAGCTTTCAATAGGCCGGCTGCCTAGTCACGTGGAATATATCAAGGATATAAAAATGATTGTGGAGCAGAATGCTGTAGAGGGCGATAGCACATTCAATGTGAAGGTAAGCCCTGACGGCGGCAGGGAATGGCAGGAATTTGAATTTACGTTAAGAGTCCAGACTCAGGATGCAACCATAGGAATAAACTCGATCACGACTATTCCAGAAAAGCTTGTGCCTGGCAAGGAGGCGATTGTTAATGTTAAAATCAAAAATATGGCTGATTCAAATCTCAAGGATGTCTCTGTCAAGCTTGACCTGTATGTTGAGGAGTCTGCTACAACTGCGACAGCGACTGATTATCCGTTCGCCCCTCTTGGTTCGACAGGAGAGAAATTCATTAAGTTTCTTGCCTCTGGAGAATCAGCTGATTTTACATTCAACCTCATAACTCTTCCGAATACAGAATCAGGGGTGTATAAAATTCCGATAATAATCTCTTACAAAGACAGCCTTGGTTCGAATTATTCCCAGTCTGATGTGACTGGTTTTGTTGTCGAGGGAAAGCCCGACCTTGTTATAGGTGTGGAAAGCAGCACTGTCTATTCAGACTCCCGCGTTGGAAAGATAACCCTGAAATTTGTAAACAAGGGATTGGGCGACATAAAGTTCCTTGATGTAAAGCTTGGGGATTCTGACGATTTCGACATTATATCGTCTTCCAGCGAAGAATACATAGGCAATCTTGATTCAGACGACTTTGACACTGTCGAATTCACAATCTCTGCCGATAAATCAGGCGAGATAATCCTGCCTCTTGCTGTAGAATACAAGGATTCCTCAAACAACGACTATTCTGATGAATACAGCATTCCCCTGAATGTGATTACAACAGGCGAAGCAGGAATTAAGCAGAACAGCACAGGAACAATAATTCTTATTATTATACTTGTTATTGTGGTGCTGTTCTTTGTCGTCAGAAGAATCAGGAAAAAAAGGAACAGCAAGAATAAAAAATAAACCTCCAGCAATGCCTTTGGTTTATTTTGGCTTGATAATTTTTTTTTCTTTTCATTTGTTTTTTTAATTTCGTTTTTTAATTTTTTTTTTAACATATATTATGGCTACATGTTGTTTAGTATTAAACCGTTAAAATGGTATTTGAGGGTATGAACAATGCTTGGCGAATATTTCAAGATAGCTATTGGCAACCTGCTGCACAGGAAAATGCGTTCATGGCTTACCATGATAGGGATATTCATAGGCATTGCAGCTGTTGTCGCTCTCATAAGCCTCGGGCAGGGCCTCCAGTCTGCGATTGAAAAAGAGTTTGAGGCAATGGGCTCTGACACTCTGATTATCCAGCCGAGAAACCAGTTCGGGCCTCCAGGCTCGAGAATACCCAACCCTCTCACGGTTGATGATCTGGAAGAGGTTGAGAAAACAAAAGGAGTTGTTCTTGCTGCGCCCATGCTTTTCGGCAACGGAGAAATAGAATTCAATGATAAGATTGGCTATTATTATGTCATGGGTCTCCCAACTGATGACAGGGAAAAGCTTGATTTCATTATCGGAGCAAGCAATTATGATGTAGACATGGGAAGGCAGCTTAAAAAAGGCGACAAGTACAAGGCTGTTCTCGGAATCCATTACAGGATAAAAAATCTCTTTGACAAAAAAGTCTCTATCAATGATAAGATACTTGTCAATGGCAAGGAATTCGAGGTTATTGGCTTCTGGGAAAGCATAGGCAACCCTAATGATGATCGCGCAGTGACTATCCCTGAGGATGCTTTCAGAGAGATTTATAATGAATATGAAAGAGTTGATTATATATTTGCGAGAGTGTCTGCGGGCTCAAACCCTTCTGAGGTGGCTGACGAGGCTGAGAAAAATCTGAGAAAATTCAGGAATGAAGAAGAGGGGGATGAGACATTTATCGTGCAAACCCCTGAAGAGCTTTTGAAAACATATGGCACAATACTGACTGTTGTGCAGGCTGTGCTTGTCGGCATCGCAGCCATATCATTGGTTGTCGGGGCAGTCGGGATAATGAACACAATGTACACCGCTGTGCTTGAGAGGACAAAGGAGATTGGCATAATGAAGAGCATAGGCGCAAAGAATTCGGCGATTCAGGCCATATTTCTTATTGAATCAGGTCTTTTGGGCCTGGCCGGCGGCATAATCGGAGTAATTATCGGCATAGGACTGAGCAAGTCTGTCCAGTTCATTGCCTATCAGGCATGGGGCACCAGGCTTTTGTCTGCAGCAGTTCCGTTGTGGCTGGTGCTCGGAGCTCTGGCTTTTTCATTTTTGCTTGGCATGCTTTCAGGATTCCTTCCTGCTAGGCATGCAAGCCTGCAGAATCCTGTTGATTCGCTTCAATATGAGAAGTAATATGAATGATGATGATTAGTATGGATGATGATGAGTATGAATAATGATAATAACAATGATAATACGTTGATAATCATATAAACATGTGAAAACAAAGCATATGAAAGTAATATCTGAAATTAATGCGAATAATAAAATGTGCATAACAAAATACGGATAACACAGTATGAATAAAGATAATACAATATGAATAAAATATGAAAATCCAAGGATATCAGGAGAATTATCTGGAAAAATGATGCTTGACATTTTTGTAATGGCGATTAGGAATATCCGAAAAAGAAGGATGCGTTCCTGGCTTACTATGGTAGGCATAGTGATAGGCATTGCAGCTGTTGTTTCTCTTATAAGCCTTGGCCAGGGATTGAAGGATGTGATTAATGAGCAGTTTGTCTCTATGGGTTCTGACAAAATTTCAGTACAGGCAGCCTCGCCAGGATTTTCTCCGCCTGGCTCGAGCGCTGTCAGGCCATTGTCAAAGGATGATTTGAAGGCTGTCGAGAATTCCAGAGGCATTGATATCGCAGTCGGAAGGCTTTTGAGGCCTGCAGAGATAAGCTATGCAGACGAGAAAAGCTATGCTTATATTGTGAGCATGCCTGAGGAAACAGACAAAGCCAGGCTGGTCATAGAAACAATAAACACCGGCATTGAGCAGGGAAGAATGCTAAAGCCAGGTGATAAGTATTCTATTGTTGTCGGCCACGATATTCTTGAACTGTTTGATCAGGAGCCTGAGTTGGGCAAGACAATAAAAATAGGCGGCGCACCTTTTACTCTGGTGGGAATCCTTGAGAAAAAGGGCTCTTTCATGATTGACCAGGCTGTTCTAATGATGGAAGACGCGATGAGAAACTTGTTCGATGACGATGAGACCTATGACGTTATAGCCGCAAAGCTGGACGCAAATGAGGATCCTGAAAAAGTTACTGAGAATGTTGCAAAGTCGCTGAGAAAGGAGAGAAATGTTGAGGAAGGCAAAGAGGACTTTACTATCCAGACGCCTGACCAGATCCGCGAGAGCTTTGACAATATACTGAACATAGTCAACGCTGTTGTTATAGGAATCGCGGCGATCTCTCTTCTTGTGGGAGGAATCGGCGTCATGAATACGATGTATACTGCTGTGCTTGAGAGGACAAAGGAGATTGGCATAATGAAGAGCATAGGCGCAAAAAACAGCAACATTCTCGCGATGTTCCTTATGGAATCAGGAATGCTTGGCATGGTCGGCGGAGCAATAGGAATCGTCTTTGGGGTGGGCTTCAGCAAGATGGTAGAGATAGGCGCGAAATTCGGCGGCATTGAATTGCTGAGAGCCAATGCTTCGCTGTCATTGGTGCTCGGCGCACTTGCATTCTCATTCTTTATAGGCATGCTTTCAGGTGTGCTTCCTGCAAGGCAGGCAAGCCTGCAAAAGCCAGTAGACAGCCTGAGATATGAGTGAGGCATTGGCTTTCAGAAGAGAGCCGAAGGTCATAAATTTCTGACTGCATTATTCCATCTGAGACACTATTGTTTGTGCTATCTGTTTGGCCATCAGGCGATTTTTAATTACTATTAATTTTGCCTCTGTTTTTTGATTAACAATATCAGATAATGTCTTTAAATCCAGATTTTCAAGAGTGTTGTTTTTTTTAAAGAATTCATCAAGTGCAGAGACTGTTTTTTTCGGATACTCTGTCTGCACTATTATATCGCCATAAACACCAACATAGTAGCTCTTGTCAAACGCTGAAAGCGAAGGGTTCAGGCTGACTTTGACTCCTAAGTCTGCATAAAACCGCTTCATATTCTTGTCTAACGGAGTATTTCCAATGCTAAGTATGAATGCCTTAATCTTTTTTTTCTTAAGCTGGGTCATCAAAGCCTTTTCTTTATCCAAATGCAGCAAGCCTTCCCAGAGATGTGCTGCCTGATAACTTGTTGTTTCCTTTCCTTCTGTGCTTGTGTGCTTGAGCCAATCATCCATTATGTCTTGCCAAAACATTGTGAGATCGTTGATAGAGCTGAAGCTGAACACAGATATCTCCCCCTTGATTGAATCCAGCCCTTTTGGCGCGGCTGTCCTTTTTTGCAGGCCAGAATACAATTCATCAAGATATCTTTTGCTTTCAAGAACCCAGTTATTATTGATTGAATATGCGTTATTGTCTTTTACCACTATGCCTTCATCTATCAATTCAAGCAATGCGCATCTCACGCCCTGAAAAGTCACGGATTTTGCATATCTCTTTCTAATATAATTTGTGAGCTGGATTGTTTTGAGAGGATACTCTTTTGTCAGAATCGAGAAAATTATCTTTTTTACATTGTCTTTCTTTCCGAAGAATGGAGCTGTGTTCGGCATCATTGAAGCTATTGTTTTAATCATGCTTTTAAAGTTTTTGCTTTAATTCTGATTGAAGCGAGGGTATTTATGCGATTGGGTCAATCTGAGCTGTAGGAGTGAATAAGATGACGAATATTTATCACAATTTGAAATTCAACGACCCACACGAGGGTGAGAGGTTTAGGTTTTATGCTGACGCGAGTCCATTACAAACAGCTGCAATTCCTCAATTACTCGCTGAAGGCAGGCACATAATCAAGCCAGAAACAGTTCTTGAAAGAAGAATAAACGCGCGGCAAGTGCTTCCAGTGATTAGAACAAGGCAAAACTGGCAAAACGTGGGAACATACTCGACCCTTGTGGGAATAACATCTCCGGCGGGAGACATAGTAAGAATTTTCAACAGCCATCCGGTAATAGAAACAATAAATGAGAATAGCAAATTAACACCAGATGGCTATCTTGAAACAACAGAACAAGACTTCTATTTCAATGGAGCGCAGCGCATAGATTTAAGCAAAGAGCAAGTGGCAATATTACAACGCGGTTTTTTTGCATTTCCAAAAAAGAGGATGGAATTCTGGATAGAGGTAGCGGCAAACGGAGATGAAAGGCTATTCAATGAATACCTAGGAATATTCAAAACGACAGTGGTGATAACAAAACGTCCAACATTCAGCCACAGTATGGATTTGAATCCAACACTCGCTGAAGGATTGCGGTTTTTGTGGCTAGGGCCTTTCACTGAGAGAAGTTCAGATGTCTATTTCAAGGAATTCAACCGTGACAGCGGTTTATTCGGGGATCAAGTGCAAGGAGATGACAGCAACTTGTGCAAGCAGCCGAGCTATTCTGTGCCAGAAGTTCACACATCGGAAAGAGTGCCTGCTGAAAAAAGAGTTCTAATACCCTCATTCAGTGGGATCGCGGTTTCAGAAAGTGAAGAGTTTGATGATTCTTTGGTTGGGAAGTTACATCATGCTAGGCAGTTTCTTACTCGCCAAAATTGTTCAGTCGCTGAACGTCGTAATTTTGAAGAATATTGTGCAATCCTTTCGTGTGAATTATACTCCCCGGGTGCAAGGTTCAGACGTCTTTGCCAGAGTGGATTAAATTATTTAAAAGAGAAGTTCAATGTTCTGTTTGATAATTGATTAATTTGCAATGATAAAAGATAAACGAGGTGAGCAATCTTGATAATGTCAGATCTGATAGGCTATCTTGCAGCGGCTGTGGGTACAATCCTGATGCTGCCGCAATTAATTATGTCTATAAAGACAAAAGAAGTCAAGGATTTATCTTTTATGATGACAATCCTGTATTCGCTTAATTGTTTCCTGTGGGCAATATACGGGTTATCAATAGCTGCATTGCCATTGATCATATGCAATCTTGTTGCATTTATGATAAGTCTTATCCTTCTTTGGGTTAAAATCAGATATGGAAAAGTCAGATCAAAGATGATTAAACATCCTGTCAGCAACCGCATGCTTTAAATATAACAATATTATCCTTTCCTTAAAATGATGCGCACACATACCTGCGGAGAGCTGGCTGCAAAGGATGCAGGACAAACAGCCATTTTAGCTGGCTGGGTTCATGCCCACAGGATACAGGGAAGAATCAGCTTTATACTTCTCAGAGACCGCTATGGCATAACACAGATATTTGTCAATCCTAAGATAACAAAGGAGCTTGGTGAATTAAGAAGGGAATCTGTTATCCAGGTCAAGGGTGTTGTCAACAAAAGGCCTGATAACCAGGTCAAGAAAGAGATGGCAACAGGCGAGGTAGAGGTTGCTGCAGACGAGATAAAAATCCTGAGCAAGGCAGACCCGCTCCCTCTGGAGCTGGATGAGACAATAGAATCGACAGAGGATACGAGATTAAAATACCGGTATCTTGACTTAAGGATGCCGCGCATGTCGAAGAATATGGTGTTCAGGCACAAGACCCTGCAGTGCATGAGAGGCTACCTTGACAGCAAAGGGTTCTTGGAGATAACAACTCCCATTCTTACGAAATCAACACCTGAAGGTGCAAGAGATTATTTAGTTCCGTCAAGGATACACAAGGGAAAATTCTATGCCCTGCCGCAGTCTCCCCAGCAGTACAAGCAGCTGCTCATGGTTGCAGGCATGGACAAGTATTTTCAGGTGGCGGCCTGCCTGAGGGATGAGGCTGCAAGAGCGAACAGGGCTCCTGGAGAATTCTACCAGCTTGACATGGAGCTCAGCTTTGTGACGCAGGATGACATTCTTGCTCTTGTCGAGGATATGATAACAGTCTTAATCAAGAAAGTCTTTCCAGAGAAGAAAATAATGGCTATACCATTTCCGAGAATAAACTATGACGATGCGATGAAACAATATGAGACAGACAGCCCTGACCTGAGAAAGAACAGAGAGGATAAGAATGAGCTGGCTTTTTGCTGGGTTGTAAATTTCCCGTTATTTATGAAGCAGAAAGAGGATGATTACTTCTACGGTGCAGGAAAGGAATGGGCGCCCTCGCACCATATGTTTACGGCACCCAAAGAAGATGACATTCACCTGCTAGAGTCTGATCCCGGGAAGGTAAGGTCATACCAGCATGATTTGGTGCTTAACGGTGCAGAGGTGGGCGGTGGAAGCGTGAGAATACATGATCCTGCTGTGCAGTCAAAGGTTTTTGACCTTATAGGCTTTACAGAAAAGCAGAAAAAAGAGTTCGCGCACCTTCTTGAGGCATTCAGGTACGGAGTGCCTCCGCACGGGGGAATTGCACTGGGATTTGACAGGTTTCTAATGGTTGTTCTCGGAGAGCCCTCAATCAGAGAGGTTATCGCTTTCCCAAAAGACAAGGCAGCAAGGGATCCTGTCATGGATGCCCCTTCTGAAGTTGCACAGGAGCAGCTGGATGAGCTGGGGATTAGTGTCAAAAAGTGATATTTTCTGATTTGATTTTTTTTTGAATATGTGAACTGCGCAGAATTATAGACTTTTGCGTGGCATGAATAAAAGGATTATTTTTCTTTTCTATTTAATATTCATTTATAAATACTTATTAAATAGTAACGAAAGGTTTATAAATCAGTTGAGCTTGTATTATTAAAATGGATAAAAACAAGCTGAGGCAGGTAATTGTAGATCAGCAGGAATTGTTCAAAAAAACAGAAGATTTGATAGATAGAGATATAGTATTAGAGCCTTACCTTAAGGGGAACGAGATAGTTATAATTTCAGGAATACGGCGGTGTGGAAAAAGCTCTCTGCTAAAACTAATATCAAAAAAAGTGAGCGGCTTTAATCTATACCTTAATTTCGACGATATCAGGCTTATTGACTTTAATAAAAATAACTTCGAGGATGTTCAAAGCATAGCAATAGAGCTGCTAGGCAGTAGAAAAATAAATTATTTCTTGGATGAAATACAGAATATTGGGCATTGGGAGCGATGGATAAACAATTTACATGCGCAAGATATTAAAGTATTCATAACCGGCTCTAACTCAAACCTTTTAAGCTCAGAAATATCAACATATCTTACAGGCAGAAACAAGGTCTTGAAGTTATTCCCTTTCTCGTTTAAAGAATTTCTCAGAATTAAGAATGTTGAATTTTCAAAACAGATGACTTCAACGCAGAAAAGCTTGATTTTTAAGCTTTTTAAGAGTTATTTAGGCGCTGGAGGTTTTCCTTTAGTTGTGAAGAATGATGATCTGCAGCTTTCAAAACAATATTTTGAGGATATCCTGAATAAAGACATCCTGAACAGGTATCAGATAAGGCAGGTTAAGGAAATAAAAGACCTGCTCCTCTACCTATTCTCAAACATTGGAAAACCTTGCTCATACTCAACTCTAAAACAGGTTACCGGGATAAAAAGCCTGAGCACAATAAAGAACTTCATAGATTATTTCAGGAATGTCTACCTGCTCTATACTTTAGAAAAATTTGATTATTCCATCGCCAGACAGAAAGTCTCATCATCCAAACCTTATGCCGGAGACAATAGTTTTCTGAAGACCGTGTCATTTAATTTTTCAGAAAATCTTGGGCAGGCATTGGAGAACGCTGTGTTTCTGCACCTCTTAAGATGCGATAAAGAGATATTTTATCACTTTGATAAGAAAGAGTGCGATTTTGTTGTAAAGCAAGGCTTAAGGATAACAGAGGCGATTCAGGTTTGTGCTGATATCAGCAATCCCTTGACAAAAAAAAGAGAAATTGAAGGATTGCTGCACGCGATGTCAAAATATAAACTGAAAAAAGGATTGATACTCACTATGGAGCAGGAAGAGGTGATTAAGAACAAAGGGGTAGTTATCAAGCCAGTATGGGAGTGGCTTCTCGAGGATGAGTGATTCTGTTTTTCGCTGCAAATGAATAACATTTAAAAACAGATATTGAATTCTTTTTCTCAGAGCAGTTTTATGCTCCTGTGGTGTAGCCACGGCAACTGGTTACGCTCGGTTCAAGCAAATTCAAAGAATTTGCTGCGCCAAAAACCAAAGGTTTTTGAGTGGACACGCAAATAGCGACTCCTAGTCTTCGACCGGAGTCCCTAAAGAATATGCATGTTCAACAAAGTATGCTCCTGTGGTGTAGTCCGGTCAATCATTCGGGATTTTCGATCCTGAGACCCGGGTTCGAATCCCGGCGGGAGCATTTTTAAAATTAGTTTTGTTCGTGCAATCAAAACGAAGTTTTGGATTGCACTAGCTCGCATTGATAACAAAAACCGCGGGTTTTTGGAACGAGAAATTCCAAAGGAATTTCCCATAAAGGTGCGTCTTATGGCGGGAGCATTAAATTCTTTTTTTCTGCTTATGTTCTTGATTTCACTCCTTGATAATCATATTTATCATTAAATTTTGTCAAGCTTTAAGCTTGACAGAGCCCGCTCTCAAAAAGAGCGGTTTTGGCCAGCTATTGTGGGCTGGCAATGTCAAGTAATGCTTAACAATCACCTGCGCTTTCAAGGCGCAGGCTCGGGTATCTGCAAGAAGAAGTATCAAGTCTGAGATTTCAATATCAGAAAACACAGGGTTTTTATTTCTTAGAAAAATCATTTCTTTGCTATTTTCCACATGTCAAAAAAGAAGTTCCTGTAAGAGTTTGACGCTTGTTTGGACTGTATGACAAAAGCCGTCGGGATGTCCCGCCATATGAGCGTAGCGACTTTGTTGCCGAAGATTATTACTCCTGTGGGCATCTGGTAAGGCAAGAACTTCAATTCGATGTTTTTGTCTTTTTTAGTGATTGACTCTAGAAACTTTCTCTGTGATTCCTGGCCTAATAATTTGGTCTTTATGCCGGCGGACCTTCTTTTATTGTCATACTCCTGAAAAAAATATTTGGATTCCTTGTGGTTATATTCTTCCCTGCCAAGGGTGAATGCGATGAAATCTTCCTTCTCTTTTTTCAAGGTTTCAATAATCTCATTGTACAACGTTCTTATGCCGTCAAAAGTTTGGTAGATCTGTGCTTTCTGCAGATCTTCTGACAGTTTCTTTTTTAATTCGATGACCGGCAGCATCTTCTTGATATCTTCCTTCTGAAGGTTTATCTTCTGTGTTTTTTCCTCCAAGTATCTTATTATCTGTTTAGGATCAACAGCCTCAAAATGTCTGATTCCGGATTTGATGATGTTGGTGGACAACCCTTTCTCAGAAAGCTTCTCCAATATCGGATAAACTTTTGCAGGGGTCACCTTTGATCTTTTGGATAGGGGGCCTATAGTGGTTTCGCCCATTTCTATCAGAGCAAAATAAACCTTTATTTCTCCTTTGCTAAACCCTATCTCTTGCAGTATTTCAGTGTTCATAGTTGGATTAATCACTCTTCCTTTTTAAATTTTCTTATCTTATCCTCCTAAGGAGGAAATAATATTTATATGTTCATTTAGATTTTCCAAACAAAGTTGTGACAATTTATAGGAGGTCAAAAAATGAAGCATGAACATACCAATGGCCATACTCGGAGAAGATGCCTTGCAGTTGCCCTATTATGCTCTGGGGTTATCTATGCGGGAGTGGTCCATATAAAATTTGAAAATACTCAGCCATGCGCAGACAACACCCCTGAAATCAGAATGGTCGATTTAATCAGGTCCGCAGCCTGTGATGGACTTTATCTGACTGTAACAGAGCGCAGGGAATTCAAAGATAATCAGAGACAGATAGTATTCTTTGATTATGGTTTTGATAGCAACTTAGATGAAGTTAGGATAAGGCAACACAAGAGAAAAGAGTACACAACCACAGATCAGGCTGAACTAAAAAAATGGCAGCCGTTGTTTGAAGAAATGAGAAGCAGAAGGTTTGGAAAGCCGGAAGATTTGGAAGAGAGGTTCTAAGTTTTATTATAGAGCCTTTCAATCCTAAAACTTTTTAAAGACATTCTGTTTCCTTTCCTGCATTATACAAGATTTTTGTTCACAAAAACACAAAAATAAAAACAATCGGAGGTTAAGTATAGGACTGTGTTCCTAGAAGAATACTAAAAATGAAGAGAAGTTCACGACGCTGGAAAAAAAAGCGCCAGA
>JAZDFJ010000093.1:0-6867 GCA_043807995.1 Candidatus Woesearchaeota archaeon | reverse complement strand
GGAATCTGCATCCTCATCACCGACAGTTGCATTGCATTTAAGAGCCGAATCAGTGTAGGCCGGGTCGGGGAATACAACAACATTCGAGACTGTGGGCGCGTTTGAGAATGTTATGTTGACTTTTTTATTGTATGTCACATTTTGCGTCACATAGGCTGATGCTGTGCCGTTCGATGCCCAATACTTGTGCGGGCCATAATAAGTGTAGCCGTTCGACCATTGGTATCCTGTTATGTTCCTGTCGTTTAAGAAACCCTGGGCATTTGCAGTGCCTGTTGCAACCTCGCTTCCCTGCGTATTGTTCACTTTTATGCTTGCGCTGGGAACCGGAGCGCCGCTCGAGTGATTAACCTGCACGTCAACATACCATGACCGTTTTATTTTTCCGCTCGAGGCGACTGAATAGTCCCCCTCTGTCATTGTGACATTGAGGAAGTCAACAGCATAATTGCCTGAAACTCTGGCATCATTCCCTGTTATCGACGATAGCCTGGTGTTAATGACTTTTGAGTTGTTTGTGTTTATCCACAAGAACCCGTAGTTAGAAACATTGCTTATCATAGAATCTCTTACAGTAATGTTATTGCATGTGTCGCTTGTATATGTCTCAAATCCCTCATCTGCTGTAATATTATTTATTGTGATGTTTTTGAAGATGATTTGCTGGGATTGGCGCAAAAGCACTCCGGATTCTGTGGCAAGGTTTTTTATGGAGATATTTGCAAAACTGCCGTTGGATATCCTATATAAATAAATGCCCTGATTTGTGCCTATGTTTTTGATAATGCTGTTCTTGAGAGTGATATTTTTTGCATAGCCTGAAAAGCTGGCGCCTCCGGTTGTATTTGTTATATTTATCTTGTTATACGCGCTGTTGTTAATGCTAGCTCCTATATTGATTGCCCAGCCATCAACATTATATATCGAAAGATTAGCCACAATATACCTAGGATTGTCCCCAGAGTCAGCCTTACCGTCCATATATAACCCGGTCTGTCCTCCGAATATCCTGCTATTAGTCATGTTTAAGAGATATTTCGGCCTGATAAGCATGCCGTTTGTATCTCCTCCTTTGAAAGAGTCGTTGAAAGAGTGAAAATAGCCGACCTCAAAGTTAGTCACAGATGTCGAGCCTGTTGTTGTTGCCTGATAAAGATTATTCCTGGACCTGATTGTTTGGGTCTGCGTTGATACAAGAGTCGAGCCAATAGCATTTCCTGCCTTGACTTTTATTGTGTTGTTTTCAAATCTATAGGTGCCTGCAGAATTCCCTCCAAAGTATAATCCTCCAGAGGTAACATTGATGATTGTGTTGTTACTCAAAGAAAAGTTCCTAGATGCTGTGGTGGTTGAAGTAGCTGGAAAGCTCACGCCATAAGTTGTCATGTTTTTGATGAAATTGTTTTTCACAGTTGCATTATCTGTGCCTGTCAGGTCAAGAGCCATATTCGCTCCATCCCTAAAATTATTCCCAATAATAGATATGCGGTTAACATTTGAACCAGGTACTGTATCTATTTGGGGATCAGCTCCTGTTCTGTTGATTGTATTATTTATTATATGCGCTTCTCCAAATGTGTTAAACTGAACCCCTGAAACCCAGGCGCCACCTGATTTTGTGTGATTTATAATCCTGTTATTTGTTACATATATCTTTGTCGAAGTGCTTCCTCCTGAAAAAATAACTCCACCGATATTGTTTTTCATGTAGTTGTTTGAGAAGTTTAGTTTAGCGCCATTAGCTTTTACAAAATAAATCTGGTCATCTGTTCCGCCAGTCATGTTGTTGAATGTTATAGTGGCGTTGCCGAAATAGTTGCTGCTGCTTCCTCCCGCGCTGACCGCATCATAGTTTGATATGAATTTATTCCATGAGATAAAAGCTCTTGAGGAGCCTGAAGCGCCGGAGACATAAATGCTGTGCGCTGAATTGCTTGTGAATGTGTTGTTAGTTATGTTGATATAGCCCGACTGCGAGGTCATTTCAATCGCATCTGTGTTTGAGGTGAAGTTATTATTGAATATTTTCACATTCTTCTTTGCACTGAGATATATTCCTTCAGTGTTGCTCAGGAAAGTGTTGTTGTAGAATGTCAGGTTGTCGCTGGCAGTGCCTGTGCTTATCCCTCTTCCAAAATTCTGGATTTTACAGCCGTATATCGTAATATTATCCCTGTTGGCCTCTGTAAACGCGCTGGTCCCGCCGCCATTGGTATCGTTTATGACAGTGCCAAGGCAGTGAACATAAATGTTGCTTGCGGTTATTGTCATTCCGCCCGGTATATTGTATGTGCCTGGACAAAAAGTCTTGCTCGAGGTTATTTCCATGCGGTTTACCGGTATTTCACAGCCTGCCTGGCAGCAGATTCTCGTATCATATCCGCTTGTGCACTGGCTCAGATGCGCATTTGTCGCGTTGCTTGAGCCGTCACTTGCCATTGTTGCAAGGCATGTCTCGCTTGCGCTGCAGGCTGCTGTCGGGTAGGTGCAACTTATTCCGGCTCCAGAGACATTGATACAGGCGTCATGGGTGTATGTATCGACAGATGGCTGCTGCACATGAGAATTCGTAACATTCGCCAGTTTCAGGAATGCGTTGCTTGCAGTTGCATCGCACTGGGTTCCTATTGTACCTCCTGTGAAATTGCAGCATACCTTGTAAGCGTAAGATGCCTCGCTCGGCAGTTCTGCATGGGCATTTGTATACCCTGCGGTCTCATTCGAAAGGTAAAGAACAGCAGCTGCTGAAGCATCGCAGGTGTCGGATATATAGCATGACAATGCAGAGATTGAGATTTGAGAGAACAGGGCTATGAATGCCAGCATCACAAATACAAGTCCGATTGATTTATTGTTTGGCTTCATTTTTTTATACACACTTTATTGGTTTTTGTGTTTTTTCTGGAATCCCTGTGATAAGTCGCCCACACGCTTCTCTGGTCTCTCTCTGTGAGCTTTGCAATCTTTGCAAAAGATAGTTTATATTCGTCGTGAAGATAGGAAACTGCAGCTCTGAAAATACTTTTTTCCCTCTGGGAGAATATTGATGCAGGAATCATAAACTCCTGACTGAGAATAAAATGCTCCGGATATTTTCGCATGGCATTATGAGCTGTCTGCCATATTGTTTTCGGGCTTCTGCCAAGCATCTTCGCTATTTCAGTAAATGAATAGCCGAATTGTTCGTGGAGAAACTTAACAACAGACTCTAGAGGGCTGAGCCTTTTGCAGAAAACAGAGCATGGCACTGGATGGTTGCCGTTTATTTTGTGAAACAGCTGGAATGAATCCAGATTGTGCTCTGCAGCAACCTGCTCAAAATGCACTTTTAGCCTAGTAAAGTCATCTAGCAAGATTATCTCCTTTTATGTCTTTGATGATTATGCGGTATTATGCAATAATTAATGCTAATAATATATGTGTTTATTTCTGTATTTATATGTTTTTATTATTTAAAAAGTTACTTTTTTTCTTATTTTTAATACTTATTTCTTATAAAAAATGATTTTTTTTCTTATTTATTAAGTTTTCTATCAAAGAAAAAGCCTTGGGGGAGCCTTGGAAATGCCTTGAATAAAGGCTGAAAAAGCCAAAAAAAACAATAGTTTGGCAACAATATTTATAAACCTGATTTGGATTCCGAGGGTTAAGCAGAATATGCGGGGGTGTAGTATAACCTGGCTAGAACCTGCGGCTCCAGACTTTTTGGAGCGAAGAGGCATAAAAACTATGCCAATGACTAAAAGGGAAATACCGCAAGATTGGGGTTCAAATCCCCACACCCCCAGATTTTTTCCAAAAAAAAGAACTTCAGCCAGAATAAGAAAAGAAAAATGAAAATCGGCAAAGTCGATATTGATTCAAAGCTTGTTCTTGCGCCGATGGAAGGCGTCAACTGCGCTGCATTCAGGCTTTTGTGCAGGGAATACGGAGCAGGTCTTGTCAGCACTCCGATGATACTTACAGATGAGCTGGTCAAGGAGCCTGAAAAAATAATAAAAAGGCTTTGCTTTCTTAAAAATGAAAAGCCGATAAGCATCCAGCTTGCAGGCTCTGACCCGAAAATCATGGAAAGAGCAGTGCAGATTATCGAGGAATACGCGGATATAATCGATATAAATCTCGGCTGCCCTAAAAAAGAGATTCTTGCGCTGAAAGCAGGGGCTTTTTTCACAAAGCATCCTGAGCAGATAAAAAAGATTGTCTCGCCAATAATCAACAGCACAAACAAGCCTGTGACTGCAAAGATACGGATTGGCTGGGATGAGAAAAGCATCAACACTCTCGAGACAGTCAAAATCCTGGAAGACCTGGGAGTCGATGCGATAGCAATCCATGCAAGGACAAGAAAACAGGTTTACTCTGGCAAGGCCGCATGGAGCGAAATAAAAAAAGCAAAGGAAAAAGCCAATATTCCAATAATCGGCAATGGCGATATCTTCCTGCCAGGCAATGCAAAATCAATGCTTGAACAGACAAAATGTGATTTTGCAATGATAGCCAGAGGCGCGATAGGAAACCCGATTATATTCGGAAGAGCAGACAATCTGCTGAAAAAAGGCAAAAGCAATTCGGAGCCCTCTGAAAAAGAAAAAAAAGAGTGCTTTCTGAAATTCCTGGGCTATTATGAAAAATATGAACATGGCAGAAGCTTTTCAGAGCAAAAACAGCAGGCAATGTGGTTCGCAAAAGAAATGAATAATTCAGGCATCCTCAGGAAAAAGATAGAAAATGCAGCAAACACAGAAGAGCTGAAAATGATTTTCAACAGATAAGCAACATTATTAATTATCAATAATTATCAATAGATAAACAAGAAACAAAAACTAAAACTAATAACAAGAATCAATAAAACATTCACACTCCTTTCGGAGTATGCCATAATGGCGGCTCAGTGGATTTTGTCGTCAATTCAAGATACTGCTTTATCCATGTGTTAACCTGGTAGCACTCATCATACAGATTCTTTGCATACATGCCTTTTTTGCTGTCGTAAACCTTGGCCATAAACCATCTGTAAAAATGCTTTATAATAAAATGAGTGCTCCACTTTTTGTCAACATCAACCTGCAAAGAGGCCTTGCACCTGAAAATAGCCCCTCCGTTGTAAGAGCTCAATTTTTTGCCGCCATGGCTCATCACGTCGACTTTTTTCATTCTTGAGCTTTGAATCTCAAATTTCACTATAGACCTGAACACCCCATTAGGGTCTGGGTTTTTCTTAAGCCTCCACCACATCACGTGCTCGCTGCTAGAATCTGCGGATTGCCTTTCAAAATAATACTTTTCATAAGTGTCTGAAGAGTCATCAATGTCGGTGTAGCCAAGCTGCTTCCACCACTCATGGATATATGCATATAGCTTCTTGAAGTTGTATGTGTTCTCGCTTTCAATCTCCCATTCTGCAACAGGAAACTCCTCAGTCGCCTCTAATTTCGCCATAACTCACAAAATAAGAACCCATGTTTAAAAAGATTTTGAAAAAAACAGGAGTGCGTTTAAAAATTGCTTTTGCACTGCCTAGCGAACCTTGCATTCAAACATTTGCCACGCTGGAATCTGGGAGAACAACGAAAAGTAAAACTGTGTGAGCGCAGTGCAAAAGTCGAGCAAATAGCGAGATATCGAAAATGCAAGACATTTTCGGAACCTCTATCGAGGTTTTAAACACACTCGAAAAAAACGGCTCTGCTCGAAAAGTGGCGCCTATCGAAAATGCACTGCATTTTCGGGAGGTTCCAAAAATCCGCTGATTTTTGTTATGTTGGTAAGCATTAGCTGAACAACATTCCGAAACGCGAGTTTCGATACCAAGTGAACCTTGAGTGTAATCTTTCATTCGCGATTAAACCGGGTAACAACAAATAACAAAGTCCGGGTGAACACGCCACAGAGCGATTACAGATAGAACCAAAAAAAACCAGAACAAAAAGAAATATCAGATTGATAAGAACCTGCTCTATCCAAAGAATGTCGGCTGCTTGCTCAAGAGCTTAGGAACAGGCAGAGGCGCAAAAGGCTTTTCCTTGGTTTTCTCGTGAATCTCTTTTTCAAGCTCTTTCAGAGTCATTTCCATTTTCTCGCCTGTCTCCCTGACAGTCACAGCCACTTTTCCTGACTTGATCTCTTTCTCTCCCACAACTATCAAATAAGGAACCCAGTCAATGCCTGCCTTTGCGATTTTCTTTCCCAATGTCTCATTGGAGTCATCTATGTCAAACCTTACATTTTCCATGCTCATTTTCAGGCAATGATCAATGTTTGAATTTGAGACAGGGATAATTCTCGCCTGCACAGGAGAGAGCCATAAAGGCAGCGATGGCTTTTTGCCTGCAGCCTCGTCAAATCCCGCCTTTTCAAGAAGAGCCATGAAAAACCTTTCAATGGCGCCGGAAGGGGAGCAGTGAAGTATTATCGGGTTGCTCTTTGTCCCATTTTCATTGTCATATTTGATGTCATAGCGCTCTGCATTTTCCACATCCAGCTGATCTGTTGAAAGAGCAGATGCCTTGTCAAGAGCATCAACAAAGT
Organism: Candidatus Woesearchaeota archaeon; assembly: GCA_043807995.1. Classification (GTDB taxonomy): domain Archaea; phylum Nanobdellota; class Nanobdellia; order Woesearchaeales; family JAZDFJ01; genus JAZDFJ01. The sequence continues at coordinate 336 of JAZDFJ010000093.1, read as the reverse complement.
TGAGATCGTACTTGAATATGAAATAGAAAATCTTCTCATCCCACATCTCCAAAAGAACAGGCTTGCCCCATATCTTCAGCATTTCAAGGAAGAAATCCTTGTCTTTATTGTAAAGATCCTTTACAACTCTCATTGCCATTTCAAGGTCTTCAGGAATCTTCAGTCCTGCGCCAGAAAGCACGTCCTTGCAGAGCATGAGCCTTGTTTTCATCTCCTGCTTTGTCTGCTCCATATCTGCACAGAATGCATGCACATCAGGCATTGTAAACGCTCTTAATCTTCTCAATCCTGAAAGCTCACCGCGCTGCTCTACTCTAAAAGAGTATTTTGCCAGCT
>JAZDFJ010000092.1:0-2792 GCA_043807995.1 Candidatus Woesearchaeota archaeon | reverse complement strand
ATGGCATAACAGGACAGCGAGATACAGCTCAAGGGTTTTCACAAGAACAAAAGTGAAATCTGCAACCATTATCTACAATCTAACTCCTGAAGGAGTTCAGAGCAAATGGCAGAAATGGAACTGCACAGTGTTTGTGATAGCGGGAGGAATGAATTCGGGCATTTCTTATGACGACATTAACATATCAAACTCTTTGCCCACTGTCCCGACTCTTCAAAAGCCTACAAACAATAATAATTCTGTAAGAGACAGGACTCCGGCATTTAACTGGAGCGACTCAACAGACGCAGATTCAGACTCGATAACTTATCAGATAAATATCACAAGCAACACGGGATGTGGTGGAGACCGCTATGTTACAGGCATTTCAACATCAGAGTACACGCCCGCTCAGGAGCTCTGCACCTATGATGAGCCTGCGCCTGCGGGAGGAACTGTTTATAACTGGACTGTAAGGTCCTGCGATAATGTCGGCTGTAGTGCATGGGCAACAAAATTCAATTTCACAATAGAGCCTTATGTCATAATAAACATAACAAGAGATGTGGTGAACTTTGGTTCAATGGAGATAGAGGGGACAGATAACACAACAGATGATGATCCGTTGCCGTTCCTGATGCAAAACAACGGAAATGTTGTTGCAAATTTAGTAAATGTTTCAAGCAATGAAAGCTTATGGGATGCTGCCGGGGCTGGTCTGGGCACCAGATATTTCCAGATAAAAGCAGGCATTGCAGAGTCAGGCTCATTCAATGTAACTGCATCCCAAATGACATGGGTGAATGTTACGCTTGCAAACCAGTCCATAATAGTGAACCTTGATTATAATGATTCAAAAGACACTGCAGAGCTCGATGTCTTGGTTGAAGTGCCTGCAACAGAGCCTGCCGGAACAAAAACCTCGACAATAATATTCACGTGGGGGCAGGGATGAGGATTATGAAAATGAGGGCAGGCTATATGAAATTGAAACCAGAAACCCATAGCAAAATAAGGCAAAAAAGAATCATTCTTTCCTGCATAGCTTTTGCTCTATCTTTAATCATGCTGTTTGCACTGCAAGCCTCTGTGGTGAGTGCTTTTGGGGTTGCGCCTTCAAGGTTAGTTGCGGATTTCCAGCCCGGTTTGCAGGAATTTTCCTTTAAAATAATAAATAATGAGCATAAAGAAATGGACGTCATGATAACTCCCAGAGGAGAACTTGCAGAATATTTTGTTATTGAAAACCAGGTTATCCATCTTTCAGCTGCAGAGACAGAGAAGCAAATCAGTTACAGGATAAACCTGCCGCCAGAGCTGAGTTCTGGTGCAAGACAGGGCGGCCTTGTTGTTGTTGAGGTTCCGGAATCAGGAGTGGTTATTGTGGGGCCGAACGGGACTTTATCAGTCTTGAAAGATAAGACAATAATAAGCTCGGCATTAGGCATTGAGCATCAATTAAGGGTTAATGTGCCCTATCCAAAGGTGCATGCAGAGGGCGAACTTTTTTCAGCAGACACCCCTGGCGGAGGTAAATTATTCACGATATCTGTGTTTAACCTTGGCTCTGAAAAATTCAGCGCTCATTCTGAGATCGTGATACTCGGGCCTACAAACCAGGAGATTGAAAGGCTGAAAACAGGGACAGTTGAGTTGCAGCCCTCAAAAGAAGGCAAGCTTGTGGCCTCATGGGATCCAAAGGATAATGCTCCGGGAAATTATTATGCAAAAGCAGTTGTGTTTTACAATGAAAAATATTTTACTACAGGAAAAATCTTCAGAACAGGGGAGATGGACATGTACATTGACAAGCTGTCTGTTAATAATTTCAGGCTTGGCGGGATTGCAAAGCTTGACGCTCTTCTGAGCACATCATGGAACGAGCCTATAACCGGGGTTTATTCGGTAATGCAGATTCTCAAAAGCGGGAATGTGCTTTCCGAGTTTAAAACAAGCACTATTGATGTGCCTGCACAGGGAACTGCAACAGCAAGCGGCTATTGGGATACTAACGGAGTTGATGTAGGAGATTACGATGTAAATGTGCTGGTGAACTTTGCAGGAAAATCAACACAGAAATTCTTCAAGGCAGTTGTCGGCATAGACAGTTTTATAGTGCAGGACAGCAATATCGGGGGCGAGGTGATAGCTTCTGAAGAAAAGGGATTAAACAAGCTGAACTTCATAATACTTCTGGTTATTGTTTTGGTTGTAATCAATGTTTTGCTTGTTTTCTATGTGAAAAAGAAAAAGTGATAGCACAAGTGAAAGTATGAGTTAAAGTGCAAGTGGTGGGACGAGTGATAAGAGAATTGATTGATAAGACAATCGGTGGGAAAAGTGAAAGAGAAAAAAGCTATCTGCAAAAAACAACCAGCACAAGCTAGGAGGTAGCATTGCGAATTATTGAGAAAAATTGGCCGGAATGGCTTAAACAGCCTTGCAACAGTTGTTTTGCCGGCTTTGTCCGTAAAGTCGCCATAAGGTCAAAATTCCTTTTGTTAATAGTATCTTGCCCGTTGCGCGGGGTTGTCCCTTACGGGGGCGCAGGGCTATAAGATTCGGATTTTCTGAATTTTGAAGGCGATTTGGAGTTGAGCGATAGCGAGACTCCGGATAAAGCTTGTTTTGCCTATTTCTTTTTAAATAAATCCGAAAGTTTTAAATATCTCTCTCTAAATAAAAGAGCATAAATCTTATTTTAGAGATACTTTGAAGAGGTATCGAGCAGGAATAAAAAGAGAAGGTGTTTTTTATGGAAGATGAAAAAAGAGTTGAGGAGGTTGATGTTTCTAAGAGGACTATTGTTGTTC
>JAZDFJ010000091.1:0-8366 GCA_043807995.1 Candidatus Woesearchaeota archaeon | reverse complement strand
CGGCGGATATCTGTTTTTGATAAGTATAAAATTCAGCAGCAGCCTTCCAACCCTTCCGTTTCCATCCTGAAAGGGATGTATGTGCTCGAATTGGTTGTGCATTATTGCTGCAAGCACAAGTGGCCTGAATTTTTTCTTGTTCTTTTGATGCCAGTCCATCATTTCATTTAACTCTTTTTCAAGCTGAGAAACAGGAACTCCTGTATGGATTATTCCTCCTCTTCCATTCTTTATCACAACCTCAACTTTCCTGAACTCTCCGGCGAATTCTTTTGATCCTTCAAAGCATAGCGTGTGCAGTTTTTTTATCAGACCAAGAGACAGCTCTTCTTTTGTGCTTCTGATGAATGCTACTGCGTTTGCAACCCCTTTGGTTTCAATCTCTTCAGAATCTGTGGCTTTCTTTTTCTTTAGGATTCCGGGCACTTCTTCTGGCTGGATTGTTGAGCCTTCTATGGCGTTTGTGTTATAGGTAAATTGTTCTGTGAATATTTTCCAGTCTAACTTTTCTAGATGATGTATCTCTATTTTTTTATCCTGTCTGTTCAGCATTTCTGCCTGTTTTTTTGTAAGGGAGAAATTGAATATTGCAGTGGACAACTCTTCTAATTCTCTCCGCAATTCCTGCTCAGCCCCCTGTCTTGCCATTTTCAGCTCATTGGCTGAAAGATTAGCCCCAAGATATCTTCTAATTTTCTTTACATGGTCTTTTTCCCTGTAAGAATAAACAAGGTAATACTTGATGCTTTTTCCCAGCTTTCTCTTCTCAATGAACATATAATGTTATGAGGTGTCTACATTTATAAACTTTGCTGTTTTGTGGTCACCTTATGCTGGAAAAGAATCAGCAAAGAAAAAGAACAGAAAAAGAATGGGGAGTATTAGAAAGAAAAAGAAAAAAATAAAAAAAGAAAAATATTTTCATTTCTTTAATTATTGTTGAGGAGTGGAGGATCTCTTGCACTTACATTGGTTTACAGCTTGTACATCATATCCGTATCTGCAAACACCACTGGAATAACGGATAAAATAGTTATAATCCTGGCCGTACTCATTAGTTGCAAAATACTCTTTCATTCCAATTACACGCCCGCCTGCATTTTTTACACAACTGTCATACAAGGTAGCATTGGTGGTATTTCTACTATTTAGCTGATAAGTTAATACTCCGAATGACATGGGGTCATATCCATCTCCAAAATTAATAATCGCATCTGCATAATCATAAATAATCCAAGATTCCTGCACAATGAATATTGTTGTATTGGATATATTTTTTGCATACGCGCGCCCCATAAGATTTGTTCTGTTTGTTTGGTTTGTCTGATTCGTGAAATTAAACGCCTTCTTAATCCACTGCAAAAACGACGCCTGCCCAGTCAAATCAGAAGAGTCTGAAAAACCAGAAGAATCTGCAGGCTTTGCAGTTGTCACAACATGCCCTGTGCTCAAAACAATAATGCCGACAACAGCCACTATCGCTACTATTGCGACCAGAAATAATCCATTGCGCTCTTCGCCCATTGAAATTCACCTCTTATTTTACTCAAAAATTGAAATCTGTTCATATCTGCAAGAAGTGATATATATATATATCGGTTTCAGAATGGTTTGATGATGAATTTTCAGAACAGCAGTAGCCTCTGCCTATCTCAGAATAATCCGGGCGTCTACATTTATTTTCATTGTTGTTTTGTGGTCGCCTCTTACCCTTTACTTTTGAAATTTTAATTATACAGGGTAAGAGCTGCCGCAATTATTGCCCTTTTGGGTGTTATTTCGCATGAACGAGGATACAGCTAAAACCGATAGCAAATGGCACACTGCAGATGCAGAAGAGGATTTGCATGAACGAGAAATATTGAAAAAGACAAAGGAATCTTGGTAAACTTCCTATCCGTCTGAAGGATTTCAACTTAGCATAATTTGTTTAATAAATAATTCCGCAATATTTCGGATTAATTCCGGTAAAAATGCCGAAAAATTTATATACTATAGTTGTTCTATAGCCATTATGGTAACCACGATACAACTGCGTGAAAACACAAAAGAATGGCTTGACAGCCTCAAGGAATCTGAAAGGCAGACATACGAGGATGTCATCATAAATCTTATGAAACTGGCTGAAATCTCCACTAGAAAAAACAGGGAAATACTGGCGGAAGGCTATAAGGAAATGGCAAAAGAAACAGCAGAAACAAATAGCGAATGGCAGGCTGCTGATGCAGGATGGGATTAGCATGATTAAAATAAAAAGAGGCGACATTATACTTGTGAATCTGGATCCTGCAATTGGAAGCGAACAAGGCAAGACAAGGCCTGCTGTGGTAATCCAGAACAACACAGGGAATGAGTTCTCGCCAGTTACAATCGTTGCGCCGATAACCTCGAAAGTCTATAGCAGGGAATTTCCTACAAATGTTTCTGTTTCTGCAAAGGATTTAGGATTAAAGTATGATTCAACAATACTTCTGAACCAGATAAGAACCATAGACAAGACAAGAATAAAAAAAAGAATAAAAAATCTTGATCTGCTGCTGATGGAAAAGGTGAATCTCGCAATTAAAGTCAGTCTTGGTTTGGATTAGAAAAACCTGAAAAAGATTGGGGAATATTAGAAAAAAGGTATTTGTTTAGCATCTTCGAAATCCTCGACGACAATTCTGTAGGCGCTGCGCCCCCGTAAGGGACAACCCCACGCGACGCGCGCACATCGGTAAAAGAAGGGATTTCGACTTGAGGACGCTAAACAAATACCCTGCAAGAAGTGATATTTATATATATCGATTTTAAAGCAGAAATTTAAGAATGTCTTTGTTTTGTTTGCATTATTGCTTAGCAACTTTGAATTCAGGAATAAGTCATCTGTTTTTTGAGTATTTTTTCAGTTCCTTGAGCAAGAGGGGGATTTCAATAATAGCTTCCTTCACAGTCTCTGCCTCTATGCTGTCGCCATAATAGTTTATTCCGTTCCTTAGTTTTCTGTATCTGTCGAATTTCTTATAGGCATTCTCCTCTTTCAGAACGTCCCTTAAAAAATAGCTTATTGATTCATGGTCAAGGAATTTGTATCCATTGATGTATCCTATTGCCTCGCAGCATTCTCTTAAACCTTCGTATAATTCTCGCAGGATTGTTTTTGAAGTGCCTGAATTCAGAGGTATTGCTTTGGCTGTTTGTATGGCCTGAATGGAAGAATTAAATAGGCTTGAAGCCCTGATTTTATCAGGCATGACTTTCTTTATTTTCCCGTTGTTCAAACAAAATTCAAAATTCATCACAAAACCTCAATTTCTCCTGATAAGGTTATGCCGTTGCAGATATTATTCACCAGGTGAGGATTTGATTTTTTTGATTTTTCCCATGATTTCTTGCTGAACTTGTGAATGCTTACTTTTCTGTTTAGTATTTTTTGGTATTTTTCAGCGGGAAATTCTTTGTTGATGTCTGTTATAAGGCATATGTCTATGTCACTGACTAGGTCATCTATTGCAAAGGCATAACTCCCAAATAAGACAATTATCGGCAGGTCATACATCTTTTCCAGGTCTTCCGCAATGTTTGAAATTCTTAATTTCTCAAGATTGTAATAAAGCTTCAGGTTTAGGGTTTTTTTGTTTAGGACCAATTGGTAAAAGGAGTAAACCCCCTCATTTTTTGATGAGAGAAAACCTTCTTTAACCAGCCCGTTCAGATGCTGCCTGACTGTTGTATGGTTGATTTTCAATATCCTTGAAAGCTCTCTGATACTGAACTTTCTGGCCGGCTCCTCAAAAAAAGGCTTCATGATGGTTATTTTTCTTTCCATTTGGAAAGATATATTTCCACTTGTTTATAAATATTTCCATTTTAACCTGTTTTATATTTTGATAAGTCCGAACAAGACAATCCCGTTGATTATGTTGTTTCTTAATCCTTTCTGGAGATTGTTTATACTCAGTTCAAACAACAGGTTGATTTTTCTATTTAACTGTTTCTCATATTTTTTCGGAGAAATTTCGGTTTCAGCAGTTCTAGCGTACCAGATGTTTGAATGCAAGGTTCGCTAGGTATCAAAAATCTCGATGATTTTTTGGACCTTCCGAAAACAAATGTTTTCGCCAGGCAGTGCAAAAGCACTTTTTAAACGCACCCTTTCCACCACAATAATCTTTATAATCTGCTGTTTCTTTCATGGCTTTTGGAGGGATTGGTTATATGATGAACAACAAAATACCTTTGGGGCTGTCATTCGATGACGTCTTGTTAGTGCCTAAGCGAGGCATTGTTGATTCTAGGAAAGACATTGATGTCAGCACAATGCTGAGCAGGAACATAAAGCTTAATATCCCGCTTGTTGCGACATGCATGGACACAGTCACAGAGTCAAGAATGGCTATTGCAATGGCAAGAGAGGGCGGCATCGGCCTGATACACAGGTTCATGACAATTGAAGAGCAGGCGGCAGAGATACTGAAGGTAAAGCGCTCTGAAAGCGTGGTAGTTGAGAACCCATATACATTGTCTCCTGAAAAAACAGTTGCAGAGGCGAAATCCTATATGAGGGAGCTGGGAGTTAGCGGATTTCTTATCGTTGACAAGAATGAAAAGCTGAAAGGCATTCTTTCAAGAAGGGATATTGTTTTCGCAGACAACGCTGAAAAAGTCGAAGATGTCATGACAAAGAACAGCGATATGATAACCGTGGATCGGTTTGTAAGCACTGCAGTGGCTAAAAAAATCCTGCATCAGCACAGGATAGAAAAGCTTCCTATCATCGACAAAGACGGAAGAATCAGGGGCCAGATAACAAGCACAGACATAAGAAAGATTGACGAGCATCCGAATGCTGCGAAAGACAAAAAAGGAAAATTAAGAGTCGGCGCTGCAGTTGGCATTGGCGGGGATTATCTTGAGAGAGCAGAGGCTCTGATAAATGCAGGCAATGATTTCCTTGTGCTTGATGTCGCCCACGCACATTCAGACTCTTACATCAAGACCCTCAGAATCATCAAAAAGAAATTTGACATAGATGTGCTTGCAGGCACTGTTGCAACTGCAAAAGGCGCAAAAGACCTGATAGAGGCAGGCGCAGACTCGTTGAGAGTCGGGATCGGCGGCGGTTCGACATGCACAACAAGAATTGTTGCAGGTGCGGGCATGCCGCAGATATCTGCGATTATGTCTTGCTTTAAAGAGGCTGAAAAAAATAGCGTCCCTATAATTTCAGACGGCGGATTAAGAACATCAGGAGATCTGACAAAAGCATTGGCAGCAGGAGCCTCAAGCGCGATTTCAGGCGGCCATTTTTCAGGCACAGAAGAGTCTCCCGGCATGACAATCCTGAGAAATGGCGTGAAATACAAGGTAAGCAGAGGCATGGCTTCTTTTGGATTGGCTCAGGGCAGAAAAGAAAGGGAAAAATACAGGTCAGACTATGAGGCAGTGCCTGAGGGGGTAGAAGCATTGGTTCCTTTCAGGGGCTCTGTCAGGGAAGTGATATCCCAATTAATCGGCGGTCTAAGGTCAGGCATAAGCTACTGCGGAGCAAGAAACATAAAAGAGATGCAGAAGAATGCAGAGTTTGTAAGAATCACAAATGCAGGCATGAAAGAAAGCCTTCCCCACGACAACCAGCCGATTTAAAGGATATAATATTTGTTCTTTGTTTGCCGATAGAATTATCTACCTGGCAATCAGGTTTATCAAATCAACAAACCATATCTTGACATAGCCAAGCCACGGCACTTTAAAGACTGCTTTTCCAAGAAGCTGGGTGCTTGAAACCTTGTTCTCGTTCAGCCTTGCGTCTTGTATAGAATCAGGGTTGTTGTCGCCTTTTGTCTTGAAATAGATAGTGCTGTTCTGCTCCCAGCTGTCCACAACTCTGTGGATTATAGGATAAGCTTTTCCTGCTTGATATACAATGACTTCTCCGGCTTTTATTTCTTCAGGAGCTTTTCCCACCAGGAAAATAATGTCTCCTTTGTTGAAGCCGTTTGAAAAATCAAATTTTTTGAAATCCTCCTCTTTGATGTCGCGCTCAAGATACCATTCCCATTGGGCGCATTTATCCCCGTCAATGCATCTTGCATCCTGGTACCACCAATCATAAAATCCGTCGTTATGCTCCATGCTCTCGCTTACAACAGCCACAATCGGAAATCCGGTGTGAAAAATCAATCCGAGAAAAGGATAGAACAGGAATTTTATGATAATAAACGCCAGTATGATGTTGGCTATCCAGCTCCAGACAGAATTGTCCTCCCAGATAAACTTCCATATCTTGCCGAGTGTGCTGGTCGGTTTTTTCTTTTCCTTGGTTTTCGCCATCTTTAGGCTAAGGGCAGCCCTGCCTTTAAAAATATTGCTAAAAAATGCTAAGCCAATTTTAGACAAAGCTTGGGCTTAATTAGTGTGTTCCTGGTTTAGTCAATGATATAATCTATAATTTTATAAACTCCTTTTCTTTTCCAGGATTATGAGATTCTGCCCTAAATGCGGAAATGCAACAACAAAAGAAAGAGTGTTCTGCATAGACTGCAACATAGAAAAAACAGATGCCAAGGAAATATCTGTCCGTATCTGCAACCAATGCTCCACATATTTTGAAAAGGGAAAATGGAAAAAATACGCTGATTTGGCTGACGTTGTCATGGAATTTGCAAAAAAAAACTACCAGCATCAAAGTTAACGAGATTGATCTTCATAATAAAAAAATCTTGCTCTGCAACGGGCAGGAGCTGAAGCTGATAATAAACGGCGGCACCTGCCAGAAGTGCGGGAAAAAAGGCACACATTACTTCGAAGGCATTCTGCAGCTCAAAAACCCGAATAATGATGTTCTTGTTTTTATAGATAAAGAGCTTGAAGCCAACCAGCGAAAAGGAGTGTTTGTCAACAAAACTGAAGAGTCAAAAAACGGCATTGATTTTTATTTCAGTTCGCAGCATTACCTGCAGGTCATAGCAAACAGGGTACACTCTGAATTTGGCGGGCTGAAAACAACAAGCAACAGGTTATTTTCAAAAAATAAGCAGACATCGAAGGATGTTTACAGGGTCACTGTCCTGCTCGAGATTCCGCAGTACAGAAAGCTTGATGTTGTAAAAGTTGGCGGAAGAATAATAGAGGTGCACGGCTTCGGAGACAAGGCATCAGGCATAGATCTCGCCTCTGGCAAAAAAACAATGTTCAGCTACAATGAAGATGCTGCTGTGCTGAAAAAATACAAGACAACAATCTCAAAAAAATACCCTCAATTAGAGGTTATTCACCCGTCAACATTCCAGAGCATTCCTGTCGAGAACTCACGCAGGTATGAAAAAGGCGAGAATGCGAAGGTTGTTCTGGATGAAGGCAGAGTATTCTTGATATGACTGTTTATATGGGTTCTTTCCGGAAAGTCGCCATAAGGTCAAAATTCCTTCTGTTAATAGTATCTTGCCCGTTGCGCGGGGTTGTCCCTTACGGGGACGCAGGGCTATAAGATTCGGATTTCCAGAATTTTGAAGGCGACTAGAAATCGACCACAGGGAGATTCCGGACAGAGCCGTTTATATAACAATTTTTATAAACCCCCGCTGACTTCTTTTAAATATGGGAGCGCTTATAATCGGGGTGGCTGGCAACCCGAACGTCGGATTGTATGGTTTTGCCACTGACAAGTATGTTCTTCTTTCAAAGGAATTTCCGCAGAAAATCGTGGAAGCGATAGAGGCCGCACTGGGTGTGCCTGCATTTCAGGTAGAGATTGCCGGCACTCCGCTTGTCGGAGCTTTTGTGAACGGAAACGAGGACTGCCTTCTCGCGCCTGACATTATCTTTGATTCTGAGGCTGAAAAGCTGAAAAAGGCAGGCATAAATTTCAGGATAATACCGACAAGGCTGACCTGCCTTGGCAATAACCTGCTGATAGGCCCGAAAGGGGCTTTTGCAAACCCTGAATTTTCTGATGCAGACATAAAATTGATTGAAAAGGCTTTGAACATCCCTGTGGAAAGAAAGGGCTTTCTCGATATCAATGCAGTTGGCAGCCTTGGCGCATTCAACCATAAGAAACTGCTGATACATCATGACCTGCCTGCTAAGGATGTCAGGCTTATCGAGAGAAAATTAGGCGTGAAGGTCGGCTTGGGCACAATAAACATGGGCAATCCTTATGTTAAATCAGGCATAATCAGCAATAAAAATGGCTTTATCATAGGCCATGCAAGCGGCGGTCCTGAAATCAACAATGTTGAAGAAGTGCTTGGCTATCTTGATTGATAATCGTCATGTTTTTTTTTTAATTTGATGTTGATTTATTTGATGTTGATTTATTTGATGTTGATTTATTTGATGTTGATTTATTTGATGTTGATTTATTTGATGTTGATTTATTTGAT
>JAZDFJ010000090.1:0-11665 GCA_043807995.1 Candidatus Woesearchaeota archaeon | reverse complement strand
CATGAAAAATATCATGCCTGAAATATTCAGGCAATACGCTTTGAACACCGGATTAATAAGCAGGGTTCTCAAGAACACGAGGGCGGGACAGACAGCAAATCTTGTTCGCAATCACGGCATGCACGATCTGAGTGTTCTTAGACAAAGCCTTGCCGGAAGAGTATTCCCAACAGTGCTTGCCCTTGAGCTGACAACATACTGCCCCAGAAGATGCGCTGGCTGTTATCTCTCCGAAGAAGAAAGAAAAGATCCTAAAGTGATAGATCCTGAAAAGGCTGAAAAAATTGTGCAAACAGCAGTTTCATCTGGGATAAGAATCCTCATCCCTTATGGCGGCGAGCCAATCCAGGAGAAAACAATCGGCATTCTGGAAAGATTATTGAGGGCACACCCCAATTTGACTTTTTATTCATGCACAAACGCGGATTATATCGCATGCAAGACCTCTGAGTTAGACAGGATAATCATAAGAGACAACTACAGCATCGCGCTCAGCATTGACGGATTCAGATTGACAAATGATGCGATCCGCGGAAACAGATCATTCCTGAATGTTCTTGATGCGGCAGAGTATCTTAAATCAAGAAAACAATTTTTTGGCGCTTCTGTTTCTGTCCGCCCTGAAAATTTTGAGGAAGTGACTTCAAGGGATTTCGCGCAGTTCCTGATAAACAAGGGTTTTTTATATATCATGTTCTCTGTCTTCCATGGATTAAGACTGGAAAAAGCTGCGGAGACTATTGAACGGATAGGCGAGCTTAGAGAAATGCCTCTATTTATTTACAACGGCCTGTTTGGCTATGCCGGCGCGCAGAATACATCGCAAAGATTCAGGGAATTAGTTGTTGATAAAAACGGGAATGTGCTCGCACAGAGAAAAGCGAGAACTCCGATTTCAGGATTAGATGATGGCATAGGAACAGTCGCCTCGAATCCTGAATGGCAGAGAAAATTCTCTGATGATTGGGCTTTAGGAAAGACAGGTTGAAATCCGCAGGCTTGCTTGCAGGTTAACTTTCCTATTCGGGTGTGTTTAGAATGCAGGCTTGCATCAATGACGTGAGCATCCTTTGTCTATCCTAAAAATTTTTAAATCAAATCCCTATCCTTTCTCACATGTCAAAGAGAAAGATAAAAGACACGCATCATTATTCGTGGAAGATCGGAGAGCTTGCAAAGGGATGCCAGCTCTGCGTCAAAGGCGAGAAAACTGTATTCTTTGTGACAGGCATCTGCCCGAGAAACTGCTATTTCTGCCCGCTGTCTGAGCTGAAAAAGAACAAGGATGTTGTCTATGCCAATGAGATGAAAGTCAATGAATTCTCTGACCTTGCAGACGAGATAAAGACCTGCGATTCAAAAGGCGTTGGCATCACAGGAGGAGATCCTCTTGCAAGGCTTGAAAGGACTGTTGATTACATAAAAAAACTGAAAAAAGAGTTTGGCAAAGATTTCCACATACATCTCTATGCCCCCCTGACTCTTGTCAGCAGAGAGTCTCTTGAAAAACTGCATTCTGCAGGCCTTGACGAGATAAGATTCCATCCCGATATCGACGACAAAAAGCTGTGGGATAGGATAATGCTTGCAAAGGAATTCAAATGGAATGTTGGAATCGAGATACCTGTGCTGCCTGACAGGGAAAAAGAAACAATTGAATTGATGGATTATCTCAACAATATAGGCATTGATTTTCTCAACCTGAACGAGCTGGAATTCTCCAGCCTCAATTCTGACGAAATGAAGAAAAGAGGTTTCAGAACAAAGAATCCCTCGAGCTATGGCGCATTTGGCAGCGAGGCTCTTGCGAAAAAGCTGATGAAGCATGCATTGCAACTGAATTACAATGTACATGCCTGCACTGCAAAGCTGAAGGACAGGGTGCAGCTAGGCTCAAGGCTGAAAAACAGGAGCGAAAATGCAAAAAAATCATTTGATGCAGTGGATGATGAAGGACTGCTGACAAGAGGGGCTGTTTATACTCCCGAGATATTCCCGAGCTTTGATTACAGCAAAGCACTGGCTGAGTTTCCTGCTGACAGAAGAAAGGCTGTTTCTGAAAAGCTTAATGCTTTGCTGGAAAAGCTTGAGAAAAGCAGGGAATCCTCTGGCGAAGAATTCTTTTTTGACGAGCAGAGGCTCAGGATTCTTGCAGGCGTAAAAACAATAAAAATGACTGCAGAGCAATTGAAAAAAGACGGCTTTAAGCCGGCTGTTGTGAAAGAATATCCGACAGGCGACTGCTTTATTGTTGAATTGGAGTTTCTGTGAAAGGAATTGGTTATTTTTGTTACTATAAAGTAATGAAAAATTAAAAACTTTATAAATCCAATCAGGCTTCTCCTAGCATGGCATTTCAAAGATTAAGAACGGCAATGTGCCCTGGCGCAGCCCCATTCATTCCAAGCAACGGCAACGGCGTTTATGCTGGCAGAACTCAGTACGGAGTTCCTGCACATCAAAGACCGATGGCAACTTACGAGAGCCGCACTGGAATTGAAAAAGAACTTAGCCGAAGGGTAGTTCCTGTGACAGCCAGAAAATGTTAATTATTTATTTTTAGAATTTCTTTGTTTTTTATTTTTACCTCTTTTAATGCCTGGATTTCATTGCTCCAAGACTGCAATCATATGCCTGAAAAATGTCTTTGCATGCTCTATGCTTTCTCTAGCTGGCTCTCTGTTTGCCTGCGGCATTGTTCTGTATGTAAACTCGCCTCTTTTCTTTTTCTCTTTATGGAATATCCCGAGCAGATATTCTGCCCTTACCAAGGCCTCCTGATAAATTTTCAGCAGTTCGACATCGAGCTCTCCGCTCTCGACAAACTTTTTGAATTCATCAAATGTTTTTTTATGCTCTTCCGGCGCAGTTGTTTCAATTCCTTTTTTGGCGAGATATGCTTTTGCTCCATAGAATATGCTGTAATAGCTGTGGGCGATTACTGCGCTAAAATATGTTTCAGGCTCCTTAATCTTGAATGTCTCCATTTGCAGACTGGTTTCTTCGCTTATGGCAAATACTATCCCTGCAAGCTTAATCTCGTTTTCCGCCCTAAGAATACACAATTTTGAATCCATTGCTCACCCCCTGTTCAAGTATTGAATAAAAAATCCTCTGGTTCTGGACTGCAAGATGCTTGTGGGCAATCTGTTTTCCCAGGTTCTCATGTTTGTCTTTTAGCATCTGCAGCATTTCATCTTTTGTAAAGACATGCACGTCTAACCGCAGAAGAGACTTCAGCTCAGCAGATTTTGCTGCAAGCTCGCAATTTTTCTTGTCCTCTGCAGTATTCACAAAAATGGCAATGTCAATATCAGATCCCTTTTTTTGCTTTCCCTCGGCATAGGAGCCGAAAATTACAATTGATAAAAATTCAATGTTTGAGAGTTCTTCTCTGATAATCCTCAAGCTATTTTTGACTAAAGAAGATGTTTTTTCTTTTATCAATATGTCAAAATAGGGAAAAACAGCGCTGTCATTGAGATTTACTGAATATAATATGATATTTCCAACTTTTCTTTTTTTAATGAGCTCTTCAGCCAAGAACTTTTTTATAGCTTTCTGGACAACCGAATTGGATTTTTCTTTTGAATACTCTTTTACATCTCTGTAAGTCAGCTCTTTGTAAGGTTTATTCAAAAATGCTTCAAAGATTTTGATTTGTTTAGGAGTCAGCATCTCAATACCTGTTTTGTAGTATAATCATACCTAATTAAAGGTATTATTTAAATTTTTCGGTAAAAATGAAGAAAAGATATCATTCATTTGCCAGAATCCGAAAAATAATTTAGAAGAATATCTGTTGCTGAAAATATAGTTTAGAACTTCACTTTTTCTTATTTTTCCATACTGCAAATCTTTTGTAGCATGCTCGCAACGCTTATAGAATTGATTGTAACACGATTTAATCGTGCTAGATAATTGTTTTAAAGGCTCGCCAGATGCTACAAACAGAATCTACTTTTTCTTCTTCTTTGTGCCGATGCTCTTGAAGGTCTGTATCAGGTCAATCATGTACTTTCCTTCCTCTAGCTTGAAAACAAGAGGCTGGTTCTTGAAAAGCTTGACAAGGTCGAGCTCATACTTGCCTGGCTGGAGTATCTTGATGCTCTCGAACTCGAGCACAACAGGCTTTTCAGTGTCTATCTGGCTTCCAATGATGTCATAGACATCCTCTTGTATCTGCTCTTTTTCATTCTGAGAAAGCTTCTGTATCTCTGCCTGCACCTGGGCAAGCTTTTCCTTTTTAATAAAGAAGAACAGTTTGCCGCCGCATTTGCAGCCCTTCAGTATTTCCTTGGAACCATCGTCGTATAGTGTTCCGCAACTTACGCATTGGTGTGGCATTTTTTATTTCTTTATTTTTTCTTTTTCTTTTTCTCGGTTTCAGAATCGTTTGTGAGCAGCTGGATCCTGTTCGGGTCCTGCTTTATCTCCTTGATAACGCTTGCAGGCCCGATGATTGTGACCCCGAGCCTGTTGCCGAGTATCATGTTCACGAATATCGCCTTCAGCTTGTTAAAAAAGTCATCATCGCTTTTCTTTGGATAGACAACGCTGAGCTCGATTCCCTTGAACAGGTCGTCAATCTCCTCCATTGTCCTTCTTATAAGCTCTGCCTCTTCATTGGAGCGCAGCCTTCCCTCAAGGATTATTATCTTTTTCTCCTTGACAAGCCTGAGAAGCTTTGATATTCTTTTCTCTGAGCTGAGGTCTTCAATATCTGAATAAGGAATGTATTCTATTGTCAGCATTTTTATTTCACCAGTTTAAATATCAGATTGTAAAACTCGTCAATATGCGAGCCAAGCTTTGCGCTGATGCCCACAACAGCATATTGCGGAAACGCCTCTTCAATCCTGTTGATATCTGACTTTTTCAGGTCTATCTTGTTGGCTACAATAAGCAAGGGTATTTTTCTTGCCTCGAGATTTCCTATAATTGTCAGGTTTATCTGGGAGTATGGGTCTCTTGTCGAGTCCAAAACAACAATGACAACATCCATGTCATCAAGCCATTTTATAGAGCTTATAACTCCCTTGGTCGCCTCTTTGGCCCTTTTCTTGGCCTCTTTCTCATTCATGCCGACTTTTAAGAAATCCTCATAATCAATTTTTGTGGCAATCCCTGGAGTGTCAACAAGGTTGAATTTTATCTCTTTTCCTTTGTTGTTTTTTATAGATATCTGCTCTTTTATCTGTATCTCTCTTGTCTCGTGCGGAACACTGCTGACAACACCCATGTCCTCTCCAAGCCAGTCCTGGCATATCTTGTTTGCCAGAGTGGTTTTTCCGCCGTTCGGAGGGCCGTATAAGCCTAATTTGACGGTTTTCTTTTTTTTAAAGATATTCCTAAAGAACTTGTTGATTATGTTTGTCAAGACTCTAACCATCGCGATTCCTCTTTTTAATTTATAAGCCCCTACCCTATGCTCTTGTTTCTGAAAGAATTGATATATAAAACTTGCGGTTTTCAATTCTGCAGAAGACAAACTGTTTTTCAGTGCTTCAGTCCCTTAATGATTTAACTGGCTGTTCCAGCATATATATTGAATGACAAAAAACTATTTAAAAACCCCGCCGATTCCACTTGCATGGCTGATGTTCAAGCTAAGACTCCTGAAATGAGAAGACGGATTTATTTGAGTAGTCACCTTGAAAGCAATGGCCGTTTTAGAAGTCTTGCAGAACATTTTGAAATCATGGCCTGTGATTTGCAGTGTGAATTTCCATTTGAGTTTCTCGGGTTAATGGCTTATTCTTCTGGCGGAGAAGAAAGGGACGCTTGTACTGTGAAAATCCTTCTGGCACAGCAGCTTGGCAGGCATAATGGCTATCAGCCGTGTCCAGGCCATTCAAATCTTCGCGAACGCCGAACTCATGATATGAGTATAATGACAGGTTATGCGCGTTATCTTCACAGTCAGGCCAGACAAATATTCGGCACTCTTCCAGACACAAGGATATTCACTGTTTTTCCAGCTCCATGCAAGCAGGATATTGAAGAGATGACAAGCCACTTAAGACAGCACTGGACGCATATTGATCCTTTCAAGGCACAGGTTCTAGCAAGGGCGCTTGCGCTCAATCTACTGGAAGAATTAGCAGTGAACTGCGCAGAGCTTCCTTATCCTGAAAACGTGTTCTATTCAAGTCCACGTCATGATCAACAATTGAATATCATTGGATGGCAAAACAAGTGGCTTATAGAGCTTGGGACAGCAATTGCCAATGCAAGAAGAAATGCAAGATTAATCAAATCTGATGTGAATATTGCAGACCGTCTGGCAGTTGTGCAGGACAGGATAGGTACAGATTCATTGGCATACATTGATGGAAGATACCGAAAGTCATTCACAGACTGGGAAAAAGCAAGAAAAAAGGCTGAATTTCAAAAAAGAGCTGAAAAAGACTAGGCTGAAGCTGATACAGGCGCTTAACTTTATTCTGTCTTTTCAGTGCTTCTGCTGTATCTGGGCATGAATCTTCTTGAATGCCGCATCCAGTGCAAAGAATATGTTTTTGTCAGTAACCTCTGCTGTATAAACCTTGCCTTCAGCCACGATTTTCACATGAAGCTCGTTTTTCTGGTTGTCTTCTACTTTATGCACTGGCTTCAGAGTAAGAGTAATTCTCTGGAAATCAGACAGCTGCTCGCTTATCCTTCTTGTTTCAGAACCAACTATTTTCTTTATTATTATCAAATCCTTATAGTCAAGCTCTTTAAACCCTGCAAGCGATATATTACCGCCGAGCTCAGTTGTATCTTCTGCTTTTTCTGCATCCATCACTGCACCCCCTCTTTATGCCTCATTTATTGGAGTTTTAATTTATATAATTTGCGCTTTTCCGCGCCAAAACACAAAAACAAGATAACTATTATAAAGTAGGGATTATGCAAAAATTTAAAAAAACAAGAGCATTTCTTTTCAAAAGCAAGCAAAAACAGGGCTGAAACATGTATTACGAAAACTATGGCAATTCTGAGTATCCGAATTCTGGATTTCGCAATTCAAGAGCCATACAAACAGCCCAAGCCAAACTGGACAATGTTCATGCTGAGCAAAAGGCAGAATTTCTTTTAAGAGAATTGAAAAGGCTTTGGACAGATTTTGACATGGAGGGCGAAGAAGCCATGGCCATGATAGATATTGCAACAAGGTATGTTAGATGCGGGGCAAACATAAGCAGAGAAACTCAGCAAAGAGTTGACGGTGCAAGAGAGCAGTTCAGCAATGGTTTAAGAGAAGAAAGAAAAGGATTGAGAAGGCTGGAAAAAAGGGAGAGAGATTTAAGAATAGCTGAATTAGATGATATTCTAGAACAGTTCTTTGAAGTCGGGCATGATTTCCCAAGCAATGCCTCTCAGATTTTGGAGCAGTTGAGAACGCTGGAGAGCGCGTATCAACAGCAAGGATACAGCCAGCCAGAAGCATAGAAACAATCAACAAACAGGAGATGATAAAATGGCAGGAAGAAAAAGAAGAATCACACCGCAACAGGAAGATATATCGCCAGTAGAAAGAGCAGCAAGGCTGAAGCAAGGAGTAACAAGCTTTGACAAAAGATTCGAACAAAATATCGCCGCAGCTCTTAAAGAGATTTATGCATCCGCAGATGCCTTGTTAGCATACGCCGGTTTTGCCCGCGCAGTGTCAGAAGGATGTATTGTGGAAATCGGTGATGGCGACTCAAATTATCTTATAATGCAACCGACAGAAGAAAGAATTATAGAAATTACTGCATCCGAGCCTAGAACAGGAACGCTGCTGTTTGTAAAGGCTTCAGAAGATCCTTGTAATGCGCTTTTTGATTATAGAATCGGAGCCAAATCAGGATATATTACTGCAGATTCCCTCAAGGTGGCGCTTGTTGCAGCATATCTCAACAGATGCAGCAAAAGAACTGAACTAAGGCCAGACAAGGAACAAGTTGAACAAATAGTCGGGACATACCAAGCGCTGCTTTATCACGCACGAAATCTCGAAAGAATAGTTATTGCCAAGGAAGCAGACTTGAAAAGAGCTGAAAGGCTTCACCAAAGAGAAACTGAAACAGCATTAAGCTGAAACAAACAGGAGATGATAAAATGGGCGATGATACAAGAAGAATGGGTTCAGAACAAAAAACTCTTGCAGAAAAAGCAATTGAATTGAAGAGAGCAATGTTTGAGTTTGATGCTGGGGTCGATAGTGGCATCAGATTATTAATCGATGGAATCTACTATTCAGCAGACGCGTTATTGGCAGATAGAATGGCAATCCCAGGAGAACAGGAAGAAGCAGCACACTTGAAATATGGCAATATGGCCCGGGGGGATGCTAGTGAAACAGAAATACAAATTGGTTTATCAGAACAGGGCGAAAGAATAATTACTGTGACTAATTCCGCGAATATACCAGAAAGAAACCGTTTTTTAATGCTTAAAAGAATAAGCCTAACATATGTGTGCGATGAGGAAACCCCTGAAAAACCTGCCAGAAACCACAGAGCATCTGTTCTAATTGAAACTCAAGAAGTGGGCAATGTAAGCCCAAGGCAAGAAACAGTGGAAACTCTTGTATCACATGCAAGATATGTATTTCTGCGTAATCCTGTGAGGTCCGAATCCAAACAAGAAATAGAGCTTGGAATTGTAGGAATCAGAATGATTGCGTTAAGACTTAACGACGAAATAAACGCAATAAAAGAGAGATACGATAGTGCAAATGAGCAAAGACAAAATCATCTTGACCTGCTGTCACAATAAAAAGAAAAACTAAGATTTTAAAAAGAAAAAATAAGATTTCAGTAAAAAATAATTTTTTATTTTCTTTTAAGTTTTGTCTAATGAAAAAGCAGTGCGTTCGCCTTGCTTGTTCTGCCGATTGTAACCCGATTTAATCGCAATCGCTTAATTTTATCCAAGGCTCACTAGGCACTTACTTTTTAGACAAAACCTTTTTCCTGGACTTCTTTGCCTTCTTTCTTTTAGGAGCCGGCTTTGCAGCCTGCACTCTTATCTCGTCCTTTTCAGGAATGTCGATAACCTTCACAGGCAATGGCTTGCCCTCTGTCCTGACAACAGTGCACGGCCTGTCAACAAAAGCAAAAATAAGGAATAACACTCCTAATATTGTCAAAATAACAGCAGCCCAAATAGCCCATATCCAGGCAAGCACTATAATTAATAATGCCATTATAACCTTAAAAACTGATTCGCACATCTTGAAAACCTCCTTTTTTATTAGTTTGAATTATTATTCCTGAATTTCAGGATTGAAAGTATTTAAATTAATCGGTTTTTAAAAATGAAATCATGATTTCCTGCGATGGTGAAAATAGATTTTGCAGCGTATTTTCTGGTTTTTGCAGAATCCCTTTATCTCTTTTTCAACTGTTTCCCAATAATTGTTTTTGGAAAAATAGATTTTTTCATATTCTTCCAGCAGATCCGGGTGTGATTTTTCAAGCCAAACTTTAACAGAGTCCCAGATACTGCCAAGCACATTAAGATTTTCAAACATATACATATCAGTGCAATGCCTTGTTTTAAGAATGATTTTTTCCCAGTCTGTTAAAAAAGGAAGTATGGGTCCAATAAAAACATAGGTTTTAATGCCTGCTTTTTTCAGCTTTTCAAGGGCAATAATCCTGTTGCTTATTGGCGAGGCAAAAGGCTCTATTTCTTTTCGAAGGCCGTCATCCAAAGTTGTTATTGTCAGGCCTGCTTCACAGTTTTTGAACTGCTTAAGCAAATCAATATCTCTCAAAATAAGGTCAGACTTTGTCTGGATGCCAATGCAGGGGCAAAGAGGAACAAGTTTTTCAAGTATTCTTCTTGTAAGTTCGTATTTTTTCTCAACAGGAACATATGGGTCTGTTACTGAAGAAAGAAAAATAAACCGGCCTTTGTATTTCAAGGTATCGGCAGGAATCAAATCAGGAGCATTGATTTTTACATCTAAAAATCCGCCCCAGGGTTCATCATGGCCTGTAAATCTTTTCATAAACCTTGCATAGCAGTAAAGACAGGAGTGCATACAGCCAGAATAAGGGTTTATCACAAACTCTGCATCAGGCAGGTTTGATTTTGTAATTATTGATGATGCTTTGATCTCATTGATTTTATGATTCACAGCAAATAAAAAAAATAAAGGAATTTATAAAATCATCGAAAACTGTATCCGGCTGTATCAATAATCAAGCAGTGCATCAACTGCTACCTTGTAAAGAATTTCTAAACCAGTCTTTGTCTTTTTCACATAAAACTTTGGCTTCCATTAGAACGCAATCTTAAATTAATCTGCGTGTTTTATTTTCCATGTCAAAATGGATCGCGCGGCCTTTGGGGATTTCTGTTGGTTTACCATGTCCGGGTATTGATTCTTTTTCGCAAACATGATAGTCAATCCAATCAGCTGTTCCGCAGTGAGACACAACAATAACAGTATCAGCGCCTGACCTTTCCCGATAAACAATCTCAATTAGTCTTTCAGACGCACTTTCAGAACGCCAGCGATCATTGTAATAGCTGTCTTTCGGAGCATCACCTCCGCCCCAGATATAGAGCTCCTGCTCAACACCTGACAAGCCAAGCTCTTCTGCCAAAACCTGCGCAGAATCCAATGCACGCGAAGCAGTTGAAGAAACTATATGTGCCGGGCTTCCAACAAGAATTCCTTTTATGACTGCAGCCAAGGCTTTCATCTGCTCACGGCCGGCATCATTAATCCGGCCATCCTTGCCATAGCTTCCATGTCTTGCAACAAATAAATGCTTCATGCAGAAATTATTTTAATTGGTGTTTTTAAGCTTTTATATAATAGGATATAGATTTTTGAATTACCAATCAGCAGGCATTTTATTAAGCACCCTGCAATGTTTCCGGAAATAAACGCGAAAACAATATAAAGCATGAAAAACAAAAACATGCTGATGGCAAAAAAACAACCAGACAGCATTTTCGACTATATTGCATGGCTTGTGCTGGCAGGCGAATTGCTGTGGCTAATATTAAAAGTAATCGGGATAATAAATACGCCTGTCCTTCTTGAATACGCTCCTCTTTTCGGAGCAGTCTATCTCGCAGGCTGGGCAATGCACAAGCTGAATAATGCAACAGGCGACATCAGTATGTTAAAAACTGATTTTAAAGAGACAGAGAAAAAAATTTCTAATATTGATTCGAGGATTTTCAGCATTGACTCTGAAATCAGGTTAATGAAAAAAAGCATCCGGGATTTGGATTAAAAAAAAGAAGTTTTTTAAATCATGGCTGTTTCTTGTATATTATGAAAGATTCAAAAGATAAAACACAGGAAGAGCTGAATGTTCTGCATTCTGCAGTAATGGCTATTGAAGAGATTTTGGTTAAAAAAGGCATTGTTGGAATCAAAGAATTAAACAAAACAATAAAACAAGCACATAAAGAATGTAAGACCGCAAAGAAAAAAGGCAAAAAGCCTTTGATATCTTAACTCCTACAAAAGCATCATCCACCAGTTGCCTGAAAAGATTGTTATGATAAAGCCTGCTAGAAAGCTGGGCACAAAAGGAAGACCTTCTTTTATCCTGATCTCAGATATCTTCTTTGCTTTTTTGTATTTGAGCAGCATTGCTATCTGCTGCCTTGAAATGCCCAGGTCTTTTGGCCCGCAGATTCTTTTCTTTCCTACAAAAACATC
>JAZDFJ010000089.1:0-5491 GCA_043807995.1 Candidatus Woesearchaeota archaeon | reverse complement strand
TTGCATCAATCACTAAATCCATTTTATACTTTCCTTCTTTTTACTAGACTGGCATTTAACTCTTTTCCTAATTTTAGAGCATCTGCTTCTGTGAATGTGCTTTTTGCCTTAAACTTTTTTATAAGTTCTAAGTCCCTAATTTTTTCGTCAAAAGCTTCTCTAGCCACTGCACTCCAATTCATCTCTGCGAAATTATCCATTCTCTGTTTTAGATCTTGCGGAATTGATAATGTTACATTTACCATGCCACATCACCTCGTGTTAATACATGTATTATGTGTTAACACGCACAAGTATTTAAATGTTGTGCTTTTTGGTTTGTGATCTGTCAAGAACCACTAGCCAGAGACCGGTTGCATGATGTCGAATCAGGAGCACATCAAATATGTTTCTTGACACGCAGGATTCCACGAGAGGTGGTTCTTGAGCACAGCAGGCTCCACTCTCGACCGCCTATCAAAGATAAGTGGAATCCTGTTGTTTAATCCCAGCTGTATTGATATTGTTAAAAAAGCTTTCTCGAAAAAACCCGAAGAAAATGCGGAAAAATTCGCGGAACAGTTATTAAGATTTCTCAATTTATAGAACCAGATAGAAAAATTTAAATAGTGAAACATATCACTGAAACATATGTTAATGGAATATGCAAAATATCATGTACGCCGGACTGAGGCTGCTCCCTTCAAAGAGCGCTGCAAGGGAATTGATAGATTGCGGGCTCATGATCGAGGACTGCAAGGAAATACTGGAGCTTGGCTATGAACCAAGAGAAAGAAAAAAAGGCACAATCGAAAAATGGCTGGATGTTGGAAGAAAAACATATAATGTTGTGGCTGTTAAATCATATAATTTTCTATATCAAGAAGAGATTTATTTCATCATACATGTTGGGAAGTTTACAAAAAAGCTTAGATGAAAAATGAAACAAAAACAAACAAAAGACTGCGGAAAAAAAGAAAATAGTGAAGAAGAAGGGACTGGAATGAAATGCATATGCGGGAGAATTGCAAAGCACACAAAAAACCTGAGGTTAAATGGGACTACAATAGAAGGCTGGAAATGCTCCTGCGGAGAGGAATATTATGAGCCTGAACAGGCAGAGAGAATTTTTTTGCTGAACAAGCTGCAAAAGCACGGATTCCATCTCAGATTAAGCCAGGTAAGAAGCAATCTTATCCTGAGAATACCAAAGCAGGTTAGCGACGCACTGAAATTAAGCAAAGGAGACGAGGTTGAATTCCGGCTGGGACCACTGAACCAGATGGTGATAGAGGCAAAGGCAAAGCCTTGAACATAATGATTTCTTCTGCTCCGCCAAAAAATCTGATAATTCATTTAGGCAGAAAACACTCTAACAGATATATTTGCCTACAGATAAATATATAAATCCAAGGATTAATAGTCAATACATGGTTTATGAAACAATCCGCGAATTTAACCCGAGAGAGAGCTTTTTAGCTGTTCTCACTTCAGAAGTGGCATTAGATATTGATAACTCCATAAAAGGCAAAGAGCATGCATGGGAAAATGATGCTGTGCAGCATCTTTCGAGATTGCTTGATGAAGCAACACAAGGAGAAAGACCTCTAGCAAAAAGACCAGATATTTGCTGCATTTTAGGCGATTCAATTTCAGGAAGAGAAGAAGGGTACTGGAACAAAAAAACTACAGGAGAAGTTGTTCTACAGACAAATCTAGCATCAAAAGAGTTAAGAAGATTCAGGGAATTGTCTGTGGCGCAGCAAGAGGAATTAAGGAATTTTTGTGTTAGGTTAAGCCAGGAGCTCGTATATAATCACAGTTATTTCTATTCTGGATCTCGCAGACTTGCAGCATAATTTCTATTTTCTTAGAATAAATTTCTCTCTTAATAGAAAGTCTGCCAAAAAACCGAACAATATAAAAAAGACAGTTTTCTATTGATTGTCAAACAAGCTTAAAGAGGTGGGCTTAATCAATCCAGAAATATTCAGGGCTTATGATATCAGGGGCATCTATCCTTCTGAATTTGACGAGCAGGCAGCATACGCCATTGCAAGGGCTTTTGTTGTGCAGCAGGCCTGCTCCAAAGTTGTTCTCGGCAGAGACACAAGGCTGAGCTCTGAAAAGATTGCAAAGGCAGTAAGGCTGGGCATCAAAGACCAGGGCGCCTGCGTAATTGATGCTGGAAAAGTCTCCACTCCATTGTTCTATTTTGCAGTCAACAGCCTGAACAGGCAGGGATTAAAGTCCAGCGGAATAATGATAACTGCATCCCATGACCCGAAAGACTATAACGGGATTAAGATGGTCAATGAAAACTGCATGCCTTTGAAATGGAAAGGAGAATTGGAAAAAATTAAAGAGCTTGGACTGAAACAAGCATTTCCAATGCCGAAAAAAAGAGGCTGCATAAAAAAGAGGGCGATGGACAATGAATATATAAAATTCATATGCTCCCATATAAAGACTCCGCTGAGAGGAGAAAGAATTGTCCTTGACGCATCAAGCGGAGTAGGCGCTCCTGTATACAAGAAAATCCTGAAAAGGCTCGGCATAAAGGCAAAGACAGTCAACACAGTGCCTGACGGAAATTTCCCTGTGCACTCTCCAAACCCGCTGGATCCAAACAGCAGAAAAGAGGCTGAAGAGATGATAAAGAAAAACAGCAGGAGCGCAGATAATCCTTTTGACGAATACTCTTTCGGGGTGATTACCGACGGAGATGGCGACAGGTGCATATTTATCGATGAGAAAGGCAACTATGTAATGCCTGACAACATCATTGCGGCATTCACATTTTTCCTGACAAAGCACAACAGAAATGCGGCAATTGCCTATCCCTGCAACGCAAGCAGGATTGTCGCAGATATTATCAGGAAAAACAATGCAAAAGGCTTTATCTCAAAAGTCGGAAGGTCAAACCTGAGGATTACTGCAAAAGAGAATGACGTGCTGTTCGCAGGGGAGGTTTCCGGGCATTTCTTCTTCAGGGAGCTTGATTATTTTGACGATGGAACATTTGCCGCGCTAAAGCTTCTCGAGCTGCTGAAAAACGAGAGAGTCAAGCTGTCAGACTTAAATGAGGAATTCTCCAAAGGGTATTCCAGAACAGGAGAGCTGAACTTCAAGGTGAAAGACAGCGCAGCAGCGATGAAAGCCATAGGCAAAAGCAAGAGCCTGAAAGGCGGAAAAAGGTCTTTTATCGACGGCATAAGCATAGAGTACAGCAATGTGTGGCTCAACGCAAGGCCAAGCAACACAGAGCCGCTTGTCAGGGTGGTTATCGAGGGAAAAAGCAGGGAAGAGGTTGAAAGCCTGAGAAAAAAAGTCGTAAAAATATTTGGGTTAGAGAAATAGCAAAAGCATTGAATCAGCATCCCAAAGAGATTCATCAACCAAAAAAAATCATTTCTCAAAAGAATTTTGAACAGGACTTTATCCTTCCATCACGCTCGAGTGCTCTGACTTTCTTATCCTAATGATGTGGCTTGCATAGCTCTCAAGCTTTTGCTCGTGGCTCACAATAATCAGCTGCCTGATATTAATGCGCTCGAGAACATCGCGCACCTTGTCGAGCTGCTCTGAAGAAAAGCCGTCTGTCGGCTCGTCAAGTATGAGAAGGTCTTTTGTTTTTATCGTGCTGATAAGATCGTTTATCACCCTGTTGAGCGCAAGCCTATAGGCGAGGGCAAGTGATGTCTTTTCCCCTCCTGAAAGGTTCTCGACAGCTGTCTCATAGCCGTCCTGCTCTATCAGCGGAGTGAAATTCTCGTCGAGCCTTGCAGTGACAGAGCCGTCCTCCATAAGCATGGCAAACCATTCAGAGAAAAGCTCGCTGAATTCCTGCAGTATCTTTGCCATGACCTGCTTCTCGATGTAATCAGTAACTTTCAGGAAAAAAGCGGTGAGCCAGTGCTCTGCCTGCTGGACTTTTCTCAGCATAGCTTTCTGCATCTCCATGTGCTTTATCTCGCCGTCAAGCTCGAGCATCCTGGCTTTGACTGACTCAAGCTCCTTGTTTTTCTCAGCAAAGGAAATCTCGAGCTGCTTCAGCCTTTCATTGAGCCCGTCGAGGGCTTTTTTCTCGATTGAAAATCTTTCCTCGACATCGCTGAATTTCAGCATCTCAGAGCTGAGCTGCGAGAGTTTTTCAGAGAGCTCTTTTTTCTCTGCGAAAAACAAGCCGAGCTGCCTTGAGAGCTGCTCTGACCTTTTCGCGCCTTCGTCGAATGATTTTAACCTGACAAGAATTATCCCAGCTTCCTTTTCCCTCTCTCTGAGCTCGTCTATCTGGCATCTCAGCATAAGCTCGTCTTTCTCCTGCTGGGAAAGGACTGCCTCTATTTTCTGGATATTCTCGTCGATAGCTTTCTGGAGCTCGCTGTTTTTCTGCTCTATCCTGCACACGTGCTCGCTCTCAACTTTTTGCAGGCATGTCGGGCATTTCTTGTCAATGCCCTTTAGCTTGATTATTTTCTCGGCGTTCTCCTCCTTTCTCGACTCGAGTTTAGCCCTGTTATGCCTCGATTCTTTTATGGACTCAGAAACAGAGCTGAGCTTTTTTTGAAGCTCGCCCATTCTGCTGCAGAGCTCTTCAAGGTCGGGAGCAGAGTCAGGAAGATCCTTTTTTTCCCTCTCAAGCTTGGCTTTCAGGGATTCAAGCTCTCTTGAATAAGAAGTGATATTAAAATCCGTACTTTTTATTCTTGCAGCAGCAATCCCGCTCTCTTTTCTGAGCTCTGCCACATGCATTATCTTTTTTTCAAAAGATATGACAGTATCTTTCTGGGAGCTGACTTTTGCCTTCTGCTCACTGACATTTCTCTGCAAGTCGTGCAAGTCCCTTGACAGGTCATCGCTGCGTTTTTTAAAATTGCCAAAGGCATCCCTTACATTGTCAAGCCTTTCAATCCTTGCCTTGAGAACATACTCTTTTCTTCTCAGATTCTTGGCCAGAAACTGGACATTCTCTTTTATATTCCTGTACTTGTCGATATTGAATATTGTTCTCAGAGTGTCAAGCCGTGCCTCAGGATCCTCGAAAAGGATGCTCTTCATCATCTCCTGTGGGGTGTAGACTGTGAACCTGAATATCAGGCCCTTTGATTTTGTGAGAAGCTCTTCAGGATAGCCTAGCAGCTCAAGAATCCTTGACTTCAGCTCGACAGGAGTGAGCTCTTCCCTGACTCCGTTGACAGAGATAAAGCCAGCTGCCTGACTGATTCCGGCAGAGCCTTTTTTCAGTATGCGCTGTATCTCAACCTCTTTGTTCTCGACAGAGAACTTTAGCTTCACGCTTCCCTGCTTTTCGCCGTGGCGGAGAAGCATTCCTCCTGTGATCTCTCCCTTCATGATGCCAAAAAGTGCGAATTCTATGGCCAGCAGGACTGTTGTTTTTCCAGAGCCAATATCCCCGCTCAGCAAAACAGAAGAGGCAGGGAACTCTATGCTTTCGTGCCTGTAAGAGCGGATATTCTCCAGCTCCAGAGAATGGATTATCATAATTCAT
>JAZDFJ010000088.1:0-8524 GCA_043807995.1 Candidatus Woesearchaeota archaeon | reverse complement strand
AGCCAGAGCAATGGACTTTGAGGGAGAGACAGGTCCTTACATCCAGTATGCCTGCGCAAGGATAAACAGCATATTCAGGAATTATGATGGAAAAATAAAGCAGGCAGGCGTTGATTATTCCCTTCTCAGCTCTGAGATAGAGCAGAAGATCATCAGGCAGCTGGCTGATTTCCCAGAGGTTGTGAAGCACTGCGCAGAGACATGCAGGACATCAGAACTGTGCAGGCACACTCTTGTTCTTGCGCAGCTGTTCAATGAATTCTACCACAGCCATCAGATACTCAAGGAAAACGACGACGTGAAAAGGGCAAGGCTTGTATTGTGCTATTGCATAAAGACAGTGCTTGAGACAGGCCTTGAGCTTCTTGCAATAAAAGCTCCGGAGGAGATGTGAGCAAGAATAAGCGCGATAAAATGATAAAAACTTTAACACTGGAGCAAGTATATGACAGGTGCGTTGCAGATGGTTTTGTAACGCTGAAGGATGATGTTGACATTGAATTGGCAAAGTCTTTGCTTAGCAGTGCAGTTTCTGCATTTGAGAGATCTAGGAAAATAGAGCAGGTTTTTGAAAAAGAGACAAAAGACTTTTCATCATTCTTAACAGAGAGGTATGAAGTCCTGCGAAAGCTGGCTGAAGCCTTTTTATTGTTTGACAAGGTCTGGCTGGAGAATCACCAGTGCTTGTTCGCCTATTTAAGCGTTAAGCATCCCGAGCTTGAGCTGGACTGGGACTTTTTTGAAAGCATAAGAATAAAAACAAGCAGCGTGAATGAATTCGGAGTTTTTTTTGGCAGAGAGCAGTGGAATGAGATTAAGTTTCAGCTTGGTCTTTACATAACAACACTGCTTAAAGCAGTCGAAGAGAAAATTAAGGATTTGTGAAATAATCTCTCTCAAATCTTCCCTTCTTTTTTCAGCACAGACTTGAGCGACGCAATCGCAACCTCTATCTGCCTGCTGTTTGGCTCTCTTGTTGTCAGGTTCTGCAGCCACAGGCCTGGCTTTGACAGTATCTTCATGATTCCTGTTTTCTTTTTTCCGCCGAGCTTTAGTATTTCATAAGATATGCCTGCGATAACAGGCAGAAGCGCAATCCTCAGCAGAAATTTCAGCCAGAAATTATACTTGAAAGGTACAATCAAATATATCAGTATGCTGACCAGCATCACAAAAAGAATGAATGTTGTGCCACACCTTGCGTGCTCTTTTGTGCATTTCCTGACATTCTTCACTGTCAGCTCTTTCTTGTTTTCATAGCAGGCAATGGTCTTGTGCTCTGCGCCGTGGTACTGGAACAGGACTCTGACGTCTTTCATGAAAGATATGAGCCAGAGATACAGTATCAGGATAACCACTTTTGCAACGCCTTCAATTGCGTTGAATAAAAAGGTGTTCTCTGTTTTAGACAGGTTTGCTACCTCAAAAGGGATGAACTTGAATATCAGTATGAAAAGCGCCAGCGCAATAATTATTGTGAGGGCTAATTCCCATGCTGATATCTTTTTTTCATTTTCACCGACAGCCTCGTTTGCAGACTGCACAAGGGTTTTGTAGCCGAGAATCATTGTCTCAGCAAGAACCGCCATGCCCCTGATAAAAGGAATGCCGAGGAGCTTGTGCTTTTTCGTCCATGAGACAAACCTTTTCACACGAGATTTGATTTCTTTGTTGTTTTTCCTCACAGAAACGCTTACGAAATTAGGGCTCTTCATCATCACTCCTTCAATGACAGCCTCCCCTCCGACCTGAAACTCTGCTTCAGAGCTTATGAAGGGAATCGCCGGGATTTATTGAAGAACACTCATTTTCATGTGAGTTGGAAGTGTGCTTGTTTTTTTAAAGTTATCCAAAATGGAGACTTTGTTTTTCTGTTAACATTGAAAAGAACTATTTGAAAACAAAAGATGGGGTTGCGAGGATTTCCACATAAGAGAGTTCTCTTATCAACTCAAAAGGCGACTTCGCTTTGCTCAGTCCCCCAGTTATCATCCTAAACTGGGGTTGCGAGGATTTGAACCCCGATCTGGCGGCCCCGAACCGCCAATGATAACCAAGTTACACTACAACCCCAAACTGTTTTCTGGCACAGCTTTTTGCTTTTTAAGTTCGGACTACTAAAACAAAGTTTTATGTAGTCCTTAACTGGATTTTGGTGCAGCTTTTTTTGCGCAAAGCGCAACAAAAAGATGCGGGGAGTAGGACTTGAACCCACGTAAGCACTAAGCTACACGGCCCTGAACCGTGCCCGTTTGACCGCTCCGGCATCCCCGCAACAGGTAGTTCCGTTGACACACTGGAGGTTTCGTTCGCTGTGCTCTCTCAAGCCTCCGAACAAATAAACCTAAAGTGCAGTCTAAAATGGTAGAGTGACATATCGTTTTAAAAAAGTTTGCAAAAAACATTATAAACTGATGTGTTTTTCTTTCCTTTATGGAAACCATCACAGAGGAAAGCTCCAGCATTTACTCGCCAAGCCAGAAAAAGATCTCAAGAGGCATGGATGTTTTCTACAATCCTGCAAGAAAGCTTCACAGGGATCTTTCAATCCTCCTGCTTAACGCCCTTGACATCAAGGGCATGGCTCTTGCAGACCCGTTGGCAGGCTCTGGGATCAGGGCATTCAGGATGCTCAGCGAGCTGAAGCCTGGAATTGTCAAACAGCTGTTTGTCAACGACCATAATGATGACTTCTTTAAAGTATTTGAAAAGAACTGGAGCCTGAATTTCAAAACAAAGGAT
This sequence comes from Candidatus Woesearchaeota archaeon, assembly GCA_043807995.1. Taxonomy (GTDB): domain Archaea; phylum Nanobdellota; class Nanobdellia; order Woesearchaeales; family JAZDFJ01; genus JAZDFJ01. The sequence goes on along the minus strand of JAZDFJ010000088.1, from coordinate 5,782 downwards.
TACCGATTGATTCCTGTGAATTCCATAGAGCAGATTTCAGGTAATATGAAGGCAGAAAAGAATTTTTTCAGCTTTGATGACAAGGTTCTTGTTTTCAGCCAGGATGCCAATGATTTCATGCTGCAGTCAAGAGGATTCAGCTTTATCGACCTCGACCCATTCGGCACTCCAAACCCTTTTCTTGACTCAGCTGTCAGGAGAATTGCGAGAGGCGGGATTCTCGCGGTTGGCGCCACAGACAAGAGCGCTTTGTCAGGCGCGCATTCTCTTGCCTGCATGAGAAAATACTGGGCAGTGCCTCTAAAAAACGAGCTGAAGCACGAGTTTGGCCTCAGGATCCTGATAAGGAAAGTCCAGCTCATAGGAGCGCAGTATGACAAGGCTCTTATTCCTATATTCTCCTATTCTAAAGAGCATTATTTCAGCGTGTTTTTCAGGTGCGAGAAGTCAAAGAAGCGCGTTGATGAGATTTTGAAAAAGCATATCTGCATTTTTGAGGACAAGCAGTGTGCAGGTCCGTTGTGGGGCGGTCTGCTCTCGGATTCTTCTTTGCTGAAAAAAATGATTGGGCTGTGCAGGGATGAAAAACTGCGCGAGTTTCTCGAGCTTTTGCTTAGCGAGAGCAGCATAGATTCTGTTGGGTTTTTTGATGTGCATGCTCTTGCAAAAAAGCACAAATTAAAGTCGCTTCCAAAGATGGAAGAGATTATGAAATTGCTTGACCAGAAAAAGATAAAATATTCAAGAACCCATTTCAGCCCAACAGGGATAAAAGCAAAAATGAAAAAAGAAGAGTTTATCGAGTTAATTCATTAAGAATTTATTGAGCTAATCGATTAATTGCAGCAAATCTCCGCTTTTTTACTTCAATTATTTCTGCTGCACTTGCCCATCCGATTGCCAAATCAAGATGTTCTTCTGTTGGCAAGCCGTTTGGAACAAAACTGTGTCCACTAACACTGAAAGCTGTTCTTTCTCCTATAACTCCAAGATTGTATGCTGCTTCATGAGAAATTTGAGCTGCTAGAGCAGTCTTCAAGGCTGTTGGATGGTTAGAATCGAAAAACGCAATGCTTGCTCCGTATTCTGCAAAAAGTCCGGGAGTCCAGTTTAACGCAGAGGTTGCGAGTCTTTCAATCTCTCCGGGTTCGAGTGAAGGGTCTAATTCTGTCATTTTTTCTAATGCTTTTTGCCCTTTTGTTCCCAACACACGCGGTAATTCAACCACGCTGACTGGTGTGCCGCCTATTATTGCAGTATGTTCTATGCGTGGAGATTCGGCTCTGTGAACTGGCTCCTGTTTTGTTCTTTCAATCTCTTCAGGCATGAGATATGAATCTTTCGGTCCTGATCCGTGTTCGGAAATTATGTATGACATTCTTCTCAGAAATTCTACTTTATTTTTAAATCTTTCGATAAATAACTACTCGGTAGTAGCATAAATCAGTCTATCCGACAGCTCTTCTCACATCAGTGACTTCAACAGAATTCACGCCCTTAATCTTGGTTATTTCCTCTTCCAGCGGCTCTGTGCTGCCTTTTGCCTCTTCCATGACAAAGATTATCTGCATGGCATTAAGGCCGAAAGCAATAGGAACAATTTCTGTCCTTGTCTCGCCTTTTCCTGCAAAATTTTCAATCTCCTGCAGGATATCCGGCTTTAGAGTTTCCAGATTAATCTCCGGGCTTTCAGGCATAATCCTGAGTGAAATAACGACTTTTGCCATAGAACACGCCTCTAGTTAGGACCTTCAAAGCCGCATTCAGAGCATTTGTACTTGATAACAATATCTCTTGCTTTTCTCGAGCGGCAGATAGTGCCTTTGCTGCAGCTTGGGCAGAGAAATACAGCAGAGCCCCTGTCATTGGTTAATTTTGTCTTCAAGACATCGCATTCAAATTCTTTTGCCATGCACATGGGAGAAAAGAGTGATTTATAAAAGTTGCGGTGGGGTACTCCTGAAAAATCTTTTTTCTTACATAAATCTTTTTAAATTATTTCAGATTTCTCTCTTTTCAATCAAAAACTATAAAAACAGCCCTGATTAATTCCTTTTTGAGGTGAGGTTTTGGTCCTTGAGCAGGTATTCAGGATAAACTGGATTGAGAAAAAGCCATTGAATGCTTTGTGGATAGGAATGCTTTATTCTTTCATAGGGATATTCTCGTCGTACTTTGTCTTTCCTGTCAGCCTCGGCATAACATCGATAGCCTTTGCAGCCCTTCTCCTGCTTCCGACCCTGAACAGGCTTCTCTCTCTTGAAGAAAACGAAGATGTGAGAGAGAAAAAGCTTTCGCTGAAGCTCCTGTTTAAAGACCACTGGGATATTATCCAGGTTTTCATATTCATGTTTATAGGAATATTTTTGACGTATTTTTTGGTTGCAGTGCTGCTCTCGCAGTCAACAGTGTCTGCATGGTTTTCAACCCAGCTTGCAGGCAGTTATTTTGCAGGCGCGGCATCGCAGGGGTTTTCAACATTCTGGAGCTATATAGCCCATAATTCAAAAGTCCTGTTCTGGTGCTTTGCCTTTTCATTGATTTACGGCGCAGGTTCGATATTTTTCCTGACATGGAATGCCTCTGTATGGGGTGCATTTTTTGGCATGGCCACAAAAACAGGCTCTGGCAGTGTTTTTCTCGCTTCAATACCGCATGCGTTTCTCGAAGGGCTGTCGTATTTTGTTGCGATTGTCGGCGGCGGAATTTTCTCAAAGGCAATGACCAGGGAGAAATTCGGCTCCAAAAAATTCAACCACGTATTCACAGACGGGATAATCTTCTTTGTCATTGCTTTTATGATACTTGTTTTTGCAGCAGCAATGGAAACCTGGGGATTCAGAATGATTTACGGAATGCTTGGCAATTAGAATTTAGAACAATATTTTACTGCTGGTTTTCTCTGTGCTTTCATTTCTATTCTTCATGAACACTGTGTTGCTCTTCTCTATAAGCGTCAGAGCTGACAGAGCTAATTGGTGGGCTGTATCTTCGTACTATTTCCCTTACATCAGAAACAGTAGTGGTCCCATCAACAGCGATCCATATCTGCAGTCCAGGGATAATCTGCAGTCCAGGGATAAAAAACGTATAAGGCTTTCCTGTTTCGGCGTATATCAAGGGCGGGCTTTTTGTGACTACAACAGAAACTTCCTGTCCAGGAATAATTTGCGCTGTCAATTCAAGCGACAAAGTGTGTGCAAGCGCACTGATTCGTCTTCTTTCATCGGAGTCTCGGCAGGATATACTTTTTGCCATGGCTTTAGAAGCCTGCTTTAGTTTTTAAATTTTGCTTTAGTCTATTCAGAAAAGCATCTGTATTATCCCGCTGTAAACTTTGAAGCCGTCCAATCCTGGAATCGGGAGCATGTTCAGGATAAACAGGAACAGGTTTATCTTTTTTATCAGTATAAGAGAGAATTCTGTTCTTTTCGACATTTTTTTGACTTTGCTCAGCAAAAGCCAGGAGCCAAGCCACAGTATCAGATGAACAAATGGTCCTGCAAAAGATATTATTGTGAACTGCAGCGGCGTGCCTGTTCCTGAAATAGCGACATAGCCTGGCACGAAAAATATGAATCCGAAATTAATCAGCTTGAGCACAAGACCGATAGCCAGGCCTAAATAAAATGTGTGAAACACAGCCTCCATTCCAAAGCCAAGCGCGACAAACTTGTGGGCAAGCTCGTGCAAAAGAATTGCAGGCGCGACAATTGCACAGGCAAACCAGAAATTGCCCCAGTCAAAAGATTTTCCCCTGCCCATGAGCCTAGCAAGGTTGTGGGCTGCGTTTCTTGCCTGCGGTACAAAGGCGTCCCTGAATATAAAGCCAACTGCCAGAATCATTGCCAATGCATCAATTATTTCCATGATTGTTATTATCGCCATGTTTCAGTGCAGGAATGGATTGTTTTTAAAGGTTGTGGAAATTTATATATTTTATAACTTAATAGTAGTAAAATATCGAAACATTTATATATTAGAGAATATAGTATATAACCATGGCGAGAAAAGTGCTTTTACCAAAGGAAATAGATGCAAGATTAGATGGTCTTTCAGGTTTAATTGAGGAAGTAGATGGGATACTCTTGTATAGGAGGCAAGGTGATTATTGCCCTGTTGAAGCGCTTTTCATGACAGGAGTTGGTTCTGCAGGTCATGTTCAAGCACAGCCTGCGCGAATCCAAGTAGCAAATGAATTCTTTAGGCAGAACCCTTCTTATCAATTTGTAAAATTTCATACGCATTCAAAAGGAACAATCGACAAATTCGGTCAGTATTATTCAAGGCATTTTTCCCGAGGAGACATTGACGCGATAAAAGAACAATTAAAACATGATAGAGATTTTATGGCGATGTTAGTAACTCCTGAAATAAAATTATTGTGCGGAATTGATAATCCTGAATTATCGGTTGTGAATGGTTTTTCTGACTATCAGGATAGAAGCCGCGTTGTAAGTCAATCTTTAGAAATTATAGCTAGAAATCTGGGATACGACTTTAGCTTAATGCAAGCAACAAGATGAATTAACATATAAAAAGGCTTGATGTGAAATGCCAAATTCAGCAAAAGACTTATAAATCCCTGCTTACTCTTGTTAATATAAAACATCGAGGTTGATAAAATGACATCATTAATTGCGTGTTTATCTACAGGAAAGGGAAGCTGGATTGAGGTTAAAAAGCTTATATCGTCAGGAATGTTTGAGAAGACTTTTTTGGTTACAAATGATTTTGGCAGAGAAAAGTTTCAGACAGATGATAAGACAGAGTTGATTGTTATTGACAACCAGGCAGACACCCAGGAGATTATCAAAGGCATTGTAGCCGGTTTAGGCTCTAAACTAAGCGGTGAAGTGGCCCTGAACATGACTTCAGGCTCTGGAAAGGAGCACATGGCTCTTTTGTCTGCCATAATGAAGCTTGGCCTTGGATTCAGGCTTGTAGAGCCAGGAGAGCAGGGCGGGGTAAAAGAGATATAGTTTTTTTATTGTTTTTTTTTTATTGTTTTCTTTCTATCTGTTTTTAAATAAATCACTGCAATAGTTTCTGTCCCGAATCTCACATGCGTTCGGGTTAGCAGCTTAAAAACTCTTTTTTATTGTCTTTTAAGGCTCTGCGTCCCCGGATTGGACAACCCCCCGCAACGAGCAGGATGAAAATTACAGAAAAGTTTTTACCTTAAGGCTGCTAACCTGCACCCGGGACAGAGCCTGCAATCAAAAGGTTTTTATACTCTGGATTCAACAATCTATTAGAAGATAGTCCTTACAAAAACAAAACAGCAGAGGGTCTAAAATGGACGACACAAGATATATAATATGCGAAGGCTGCAGAAAGCCAGTCCTTATCTCCGACATAAAATACGTCTTAAAAGGAGAAACGCGAAAAGGATTGTGCACTATCTGCAGAAACAAGCAGGCAAATTCAGAAAAAGAAAAGGGTCTTGCAAAGGAAAAGCAGAAAGTCCCGTATTTTTGCGCAAGATGCAAATACAAGTTTCTGCACAGTCCGGTCAGCGGATCAAACTTGAGATGCCCTTATTGTGGAAAAAGCGACAAGGTGCTGAATGATAATCCTTCATCTGCAGAGAATCTTCTCAAGGATTCTGAAGGCTTCGGCGACAGGAATTTTTAGGATTTTATCGTTTTTTGTTGTTTATTTTTTCTTATTGTTTTTTGTTGTTTATTTTTTCTTATTGTTTTTTGTTGTTTATTTTTTCTTATTGTTTTTTGTTGTTTATTTTTTCTTATTGTTTTTTGTTGTTTATTTTTTCTTATTG
>JAZDFJ010000087.1:0-4229 GCA_043807995.1 Candidatus Woesearchaeota archaeon | reverse complement strand
TCTGGCCTTTTAGTTTTTCTTCCATAGAGGGGAGGGTTTTATAAGCAGAGCATCTTACTCCTGCATTCATGTTGTCTGTATTATGCGTAAAGCCCATTTGGCTATACTGCCTATCTGTGTTTATCCTTGAGCCTATCAAGTCCATTTTTAGATCCCATGGGTTTTTATATTCAAGACACGCCTCGTAAAACTCAAGAGGATATTTCCATTCAACATCCATATCAAAAACCATATCATCAACTTCTGACGGAATCAATTTTGAAGTGAGAACAAGAGGAGCATCCTGTGTTGAGCCCCGGTGGGCTGGCAAAAACTGCCGTGAAAAGTTAAGCAACGCATCCATGAGCAAAATGACGCAGGACTCGTCTCCATCAAGATCTCGCCTGTGTGCTGCGTGGAATAAAGGGTGCGCATAATAACCTTGAGTCTTGGAAAAGCCAATTATCCTCCCTGCGATTGCTGCAGAGGTGTGGGGCGCCAGGCCAAGGATCAAGTGGCCAGCTAAATCAGCCCCATTTTCCAGATTATAAAATGGATCTAAACCATAAAGACTTGTGAGGAGCTCGTCTATGAATTTTGATACTCTGAATAAAACCTTATCTGCCCCTTCTTCAGGAGAGCCGTAGCAAGAAGGCAGTATAACATCCTGGGGTTTTATTTCAAGAAGCTGGTTTTCATCTTCTAATGGCAGGTTGTTGATGTCTTTTTCATAGCCAAGCTCTTTTAATTTTGCTATATGGGTGCCTATTTCCTTAGGCTTAAAATGGGTTATTCCAAGCTGAGTCATATCATATCTTGTTGTGCCGTCTTTATTTACATATATGTTGTGTTTTGCCCGGAGGATTCCTTTTATTATGTGCTCCGGGATGTGATCTTTGTTAGAAGTTCCCCTGACTCCTTTTATAAGGTCTGGGTAGTCTTTGATGCTTAGCTTATTTAAAGCAGACTCAAAACACTCTTTTATATCAATTTCTTGTTTTTTATAAGAAGCTGCTTTTCCGTGCTTGCATTCACTTTTTTCTATGTTGCCGCAGATTTTACAGAAAAATAATTTTTTTGTCTTTTTGTCGCATTTCAAACAAATGTTGAAAATTGTTTCTTTGTTGCATTTACTGCAATAATATAGCGGAAACTCTGCCCTTATTTTTCCTGCTTCAAGCGCTGACTGGAAGCTCCTCATCTTCCCCCCTTGTTCCCCTACAGGGAAAAGCACTTGCGGACTACCAGTCAGATGCCTCTGCTTGGCTTTTTCAGGCCTGCCCATCCTCGCTCCAATGAAAACTCCTGATTTATCCCTGAGCTTAACCTCTGATAGTTGGCTTAAAATGTCCAGGGTTCCTTTTCCTTGGTTTTCATCAATTATCTTTTTGATCTCTTCTTCAGAAAGCCTGTTTAGCCCAAGAGAAGTGATTAATGCGTTTGCTTCGTTTTTTTCTATAATAAGAGATTCTGTTGCAACAGAATGAGGAAGGCCTATTAACTCGAGCAATCGTTTTTCTTTCTGTAAAGGAGAGATTATTTTTTTTATGTTGCCTTCTTCTTTTATTATCTCAGAACGGGCAATATAATCAACTAAATTTTTCAGCTGTTCAAAGGAGATTGAATTCCAGTGGTAGGTGTATGCTGGATGCAGAGGGATTTTTAATTTATTTGAGAGGGATATTGCAGCATCTGCAGAGATTTTTGTTTTTAATGGGTCTTTTATGATGAGGTCTAATGATTGTTTCGGGATTTCCACCAATTCTGATAGTTTGTCTGTGTCAATGCTGCCAAAAGTGTTTACTGTTGCCTTTTCGAGCTCTTGCACCCACCACTCCTCACAATATCCTGGCGGAATGAGTTTGTGGGCTCTGTTGTAAAAATCTCCATAATTAATCAGTATGTCCCCTAAAAAAAGTATTTCCTTTACTTCTTTTGCCAGCTTTTTTGCCCGGGTTTCAGATGTTATCTTTACAACATTTCCATTGTTAAGCATGATAATCGGCCCGTCAATAGTGTCACATGTTGAGAGAACTGTTGCCTTGCCTGGCCGCTCCATTTTCAGCTGTGAGCCGATTGAAATATACTGGTTAAGCAAGTGTGTTGTTGCAGGGTGCACTGCACATGAAGAAAACCCTGAGGTCCTGCAGCGGCCATACCTCAGCCTGAAGCCGCCGTCCCTTAAGGGCATCGTAAGAATCGGTCTGCCTGCAACTAAATCTTTTATAAATGTAAAGTCTGGCTTTATTTTGGCGTTTTCTTTGACTTCTTTCGTGTCTGAGTTAATCTGGCCTCTTGATTTAATCTCTTTTTGCAGGGCAACAAATTCTTTTAGAAACCCCCAGTGCTCTAGCCCAAACTCATTCCCCCATTTTGAAAGTTGAGCCCATACTTTTGGAGCTTTTTGGGCTATTCCCTCTCCTAAAGTGAGGCAGACTCCATTTCTTATTTTATTTGTCTCAACACGTTCAAGATCTTTGTAATTTGAAACATCTATCTTTTCGCTTGGGTCCCCAGTTATCTGGATAGGGATATGTTTTGCCAGAAACCCTATTTCTTCAGGGCTTGGAAGGTATTGTAGATTGGTTATGCGCTCGTGATAATCGTATAGTTCGGTTACAAGCCGCTTTATCTCTTTTTCAGTTGGGTCATAAGCAGCATAACCCATTTGTTTTCTTACATAATCAATTATTAAGACTGAGACGCTGGCCCCTGTCCCTCCTGCACTCCTTATTGGGCCGGAATAGTAGGCGGCAAAGTAATCTTTGTTGTCTTTTGTTTTTTTTATTTCAAGCCGGGTAAACCCCTCTAAAGGAGAGGCTACAGTCCCCATAGTATGGTATGCAAACCCCACCCTTATACCCACTTCAATTGCTTCTTTTTTATCATTAAACTTACAGAACTTTTCCTGGGCTATCTCAAGGGCAATTATCAAAGAAATTCTCCAATCCAGAGAACCATATTTTTTTTCCAGCTCTTGAATCCTCTTTGGTATCCCTGAACCGACGATCTGCGGCGCTACAGAAGATACAAGACCCTCTACCCGCTCGGCCATGTTCTTTGCAATAGGCATATCAACTTTCTGTTCAGGATCGTACCCTTTTTTTCTGGCGGATTCTGCAACCTTATACGCTCTTTTAATATCTTCTTCAATTGATCTAAAATAATCCTGCATTGTTTTCATTTTAAAATTTTAAAATTTTTATTTCTCTTGTTTTAAGGTTGATTATAGGCACGCGGCAAGGCTCTGGGTTGTGGCCGACTTTTTCCTGAAAGGGTGTTTTTTTCTGCCAGCACGAGCCGCAGATTAGGGTTATGTTTTTGTAAGTGGAGGCTGATGCTTTGTGGATGTGGCCAGTTAGGAAGATGTCTGGAATCTTTTCTATCACTAAAGGGTCATGTTCTGCATCTGGAATATATAGAGTTGAGGCGTGGCTTGGCGCCAGATGTCTCCTTTTTAATAAAAATCTCATAATTAGATCTGCCCGGTCATATCCTCCTTGGTTTCTTATGCCATCAACATTAGCTACAAAATAGTCAAAAGAATAGCCATGATACAATAAAACATCAAAGCCAGGAAAGTTTTCAGAAGCGTGAATATTAACAAGCGAAGGGTTTGAAACTAAGGTGGCGTTTTTTAGCTGCCAAATTGGCGCTGCAAAGTCTTTGTAAAGCTCTGGCTGGGGCTCTGAGATGCGCATTGCATCGTGATTTCCAGGACAGATTATTAAATTGATGCGTTCAGGGATTTTTTTAAGAAAATCTGCGCAGACTTTGTATTGGTCATAAATATCTTTGATAATAAGCTCGTCTTCCTGGCCAGGATAAATGCCGCAGCCATCAACAAGATCTCCTGCGATAAAGATGTATTTTATCTTTTCTGCTATTTTTTTGTGGGCTTCGCTGCCATATTCTTGGTTTGTCCATTTGATGAATTTTTCAAATTGTTCTGGCAGGAAGCTGTCTGAGCCGATATGAAGGTCTGATAAAAAAACAGCATATGATTCATCTGCTGCTTTTTTCAGCTCCTTTATCGGAGTGTCTGGCCAGATTATGTTATTCACAAACACAATCCTATCACTGTTGACCCCCCTTACTCCAATCACTTCATCATGGACTATGTTTTTTGCCTCTTCATAGAGCTCTGGCTTGTTTTTATTGATTATAATCTTTATCTGGCCAGAGGGATCCTCAACTTCAAGGATCAGATTGTTGTTTTTTGTTGTTTGTATGTCCTTGACAATACATAT
>JAZDFJ010000086.1:0-6501 GCA_043807995.1 Candidatus Woesearchaeota archaeon | reverse complement strand
ACACTTATAATAATATAGGACAGCACACTATCTACCTTGTTGTTAAAAATGACAAAGGAGAGGCCTCTAATTGGGCTTCAATAAAGGTTACGGTGGCTGAAGACCAACATCCTGAAGAAGAGTATTGCGGAGATAATCTGGTCAACACGCCTTTAGAGCAGTGTGACGGATCAAGCCTTAATGGAGCAACATGTCAGGATTTCGGCTTTGAAGCAGGAGAGCTTGGCTGCTTTGGCCCAAGAACATTGAATCCTTGCAGATTTGACACAAGCCAATGCCATAATAATCCAGAAGGCACTCCACAGCTTTATGTGAGCAAAATAGAATGCTCTGAAAGGGTGGCTCTTAATAGTGAACAGCGCTGCAGCGTTTATGTTGTAAACCAGGCTAATGATCCTGTGTTCGGTGCTGCTGTTACTGTCAAATATGCAAATCCTTTAAGCACTCCAAATGAAAAGCTTTCAGCAGCCAATCAGATATTCGGAGAATGCACAACTGATTCAGCATCAGGGGTATGCACAGTCAAGGATGTACAGCTTAAGGCCGGGACTAAATGGGTGTATGCAGAGGCAATAAAAGGGCATTCTCAGTATAAGCCAGATTTGGACATGGTCCCATTATTTAGATATATAGTATCCGGGAATGCATCAAATCCGCCGTCAATTACTCCTCCGATTCCTGATATAACTCTCAGGGTTGGAGAGTATGTAAAAATAGATTTGTCAAAGCACGAATTTGATATTGAAGACAGCGGCAGTAATTTAAGATGGAACATATTTTCAAGAGTTGTCAAGGATAGTTACCTGGCAACAAATGATGCTGTTTCCTCTCAGCCAGTCAGGGTATCAGGAAGCTTATCAACAGCAATTCTGAGAAGAGTGAGCAGTGCATTTGGATTTGGCGCTTTAAGCGCAAAACAAAGCCAGAGCCCTATCTCGTCATACAAAGATCCTGCGTTTAAGGCAGATTTGAATGGAAAGGTGCTTTTGGTGCAGGGCTTGAAGAAAGGCGAGGGCAAAATAACCCTTGTGTTGAGGGATTCTGACAATAACTTTGACAGCCAAATAGTCAATGTTTTAGTTTTGCCTATAGAAAACAATAATCCAAAAGTCGAGATTATCTCTCCAAGAGAAGGAGAATCATTTACTAACAATCAGGAAATCCTGTTTTCAGCAAAGGCCAAGGATGCGGATGGCCGCATAGCAGATTATATGTGGACGTCCAGCATTGACGGCCAGCTGATACACGGCGACGGGGAGCCTGTGAATTTCAGTGCGAAATTGTCAGTCGGTCGGCACAGAATATTTGTTATTGTGCATGACAACAATGGCAATGCAGCAGTCGGCTCTGTGCTTGTGAATGTGCACCAGTCTCAGGATGTTGCTCCTGCCTGTAGCGATGGGCTGGACAATGATGACGATGGATTTACAGACATGGATGATCCGGGGTGCGACTCACCGGATGACACCGACGAATACAATCTAGCACTTGATGCAGAAGACGGCATCTTTTTCGGAAGAATAAGAATTTTCGGCACAGATTGGTTTGAGGCAGTGCCTGGCGGAGAAGTGACTCTGAGCGTCGAAGTGCAGAACAGGATTAATCAGGACATAGACGATTTGAAAGCCACGTTATATGTGCCCGATCTCGGCATTAAAGTGAAAAGCAGGATGTTTGATCTTGCAGCAGGGGAGTCGGAAACAGTGTCGATACATGCATGGATACCTGACGATGCCAGCGAAGGCGAGTATGATGTTATTGTGGCTCTCGGAAACAGCGACATAAGGCGTTCAACCAACAGATGGCTGGATATCAAAGAGTGATTACCACAAACAGCTATTAGCGATTATGTTAGATAGTGATTAAACAGTGTTTGGGCAGTGATTTGATCAGCAGCAATGTTGAGCAGCAATTAAGCCACCGGCGGAAGAACGTGAACAGCGACAGAAATCAACAGCGGCGGTTTATGCTTAAATTTTTTTCAATGCGTCAGCTTGAAGAAACACAGCAACTAAAAGGGTTTAATTTGATTCGATAAGGGGATAACAACCAAAAAGTAACAACTCACTCATAAATGAAAACGAATTGTTTTCACTCATGAATAACTAAAAATCGAAACCTTTAAATAGAAGTTGTGGTTTATAGTCTTCAAGTGACACATTAATTTTCGATAAAAAACTAAAAAAGTTAAAAACAATAAAATTATGATTTGGAGGTAAGGAAATGAACTCAAAGGCCTTAATGCTAATGGTTTTGGGCGTTTTTTTGATGGTGATGGCACCACTTTTTGTGACAGCAATTCCAGTGACAATAGAGGAAGTAAAAATAAATGGTGAGCCATTCCCAGTAGCCGACGGACATTCATACAATCTTGAAGTCCGAAGAGGCGACGATCTTGATATTAGATTAAGATTACATGCAACAGCAGATGTTAAGGGATTACAGGCCGAGGCAGATGTCTACGGTTACGAGTATTCCCAATACGAACAGGATAAGGTTTCTGACACATCAAAAACCTTTGACATGAGCGCAAACGACACAAAATTCATCGACCTGAAATTGGAAGTTCCAATGAAGATAGACAAGAAATATACCAAGTTAAGAATCAGAATAGGCGATGATGACTCAGCATCATTTGAACAGGTATATGAGCTTCATATAGTCGGAACAAATGATGAAGACGCTGTTGTGATCAAAGAAGTTTCTTTCAGCCCATCAGCAAATGTTGTGGCAGGAAGAGCATTCACTGCATTAGTCAAAGTCAAAAACTATGGAGATGACGACCTTGATGACTTAACAGTCAGGGTTGCAATACCGGAGCTTGGCATCAGTGATACAGCAACTCTTGATGAGCTTTCAGCTGATGAAGCAGAGACTCTCGAGGAATTCCTCCTGAGAATACCAACCTGCGCAGATGAAGGAAGATACGAAGTAGTCGTTACAGTTGAATTCGATGAGTACGAATCAGTCACCCAAAAGGAGCAGATATACGTCTCAGAGAATGAGGAATGCAGAGCAGATGTTCCAGCAGCTGGCGATAAGGACGGAAAAACAGTATTGACAGTTCCTCAGATGCAACAGGTTGCAAAGGGAGATGCCGGGGCAGTTTACCCGATAGTATTGTCAAACACAGGGTCGCAATCCAAGACATACACCTTGTCAATAACCGGAGTAAGCGGTTGGGGAACATACAGGTTTGACCCTTCAAGTGTTTTAGTTGTTCCGGGAGATTCAACAAGAACAGTTTACTTATATGTTGCTGCGAATGATAATGCAGAAGCTGGCGAAAAGATAATTATGCTTAACGTCCAGACTGATACAGAGTCAAAGCAGGTTCCATTGACAGCAAACATTGTTGAGTCAAAGAAGAGCTCAAGCCTTGGCTTGAAAACTGGGTTAGAGATTGCATTGATAATCCTCGTGATTATATTGATAATCATAGGATTGGCAATCGGATTCAGCAGGCTTAAAGGCAACAGCAACGACGAGGAACAATACTACTAATTTTTTTCTTTTTTTTTATCTTTTTGATTAAAAAAGATTGTTCCAAAAGCCCAACCCCAGGCTAAAGGTCTGGTTCATTATTTAAGAGGAGTTGGTTTTCATGACAAGGTTAAAAACTCGCAGCTTAAACGCTATTTTCACACTACTGCTCGTCTTTTTGACCTTTTCAGCAACTCTTTTCTTTCTTATTTTTAATGCTTCTTTTGTGCAGGCAGATTCTCAGAGCACAGGCCAGGATGCAGATACAGGCCTAGATACAAGCCTAATATCTATCGAGCTGGATTATGCACCTGGATCAGCTACTGGTGATAATGCTGATGAGCCAGCTAACACTGATGCTGCTGATATTTCAGCAACAGCAGATGCAACAAGCACTGGCAGCAGCGCGATATATGCCAATGCAGACTCCTGCAATGCAGGTACAATGGGTATAGTAACAGGCACAGGCCAGCAGCCCATCCAGCAGAAGTCTGCGCAAAGCGCAGTGGCTGATAAAGTAGCTGAAGGGGTGTTTGATGTCAACTACGTTGATTCATATGCCTATTCTGACTTTTATGTATATTCTTCAACAGGGAGCGCTTCTGTCTGCACATGCAGCTCGTATACAGATTTGCTGCGAATTGTTAACCCAGGGCTCTACGGCTCGATATATACTCTGTCTTCAGATTCGGGTCTGATTATTTTTTCAGAGCAGAGATTTGAGCTTCAGCCAGGGGAGTCTAAGGATGTGTTTGTTTTTCTTTCAATACCCTGCAGTTTTAAGGCAGGCGAGCATGAAATCGATATAATCATAAAGTCAAACCTCGGTCCACAGAAAATCGTAACAAAAAAACTTGATGTGAATAAGTGCCAAAACCTTAAAATTCTTTTAACAGCTTACAATTCAGAAATCACGCCCTGCGAGAAACCACTCAATTACTCTCTTATTGTAGAAAATACAGGAGGGTTTGAAGAGCAATATTCTGTTGATTTGGGCAGATATTCAAAATGGGCAGAAACCACAACCAGCAGCTTTGTTCTCTTGCCAGGGCAGAAAAAACAGGTGTTAATAAAACTGAATCTTCCATGCGATGTTTACGGAACACAGATAATCCCTTTCAATGTGAGGGCAGAGAGAAACGGGCTTTCAGCCACGGTTTATCATAACCTGACTGTTTCCCAGGATTACGGCTACTCTCTTTTCACAAAAAGCAACAAGGTTATCTGTTCTGGCGAAGAGACAGCGATTCCGGTGGGCATTGAAAACAAGGTCAATGTCCCAAATAATTACAGCTTGAACATCAAGGGAGCTTCATTCTTATCGCTAGCAGGCAATTTCGTAGCTTTGGAAGGTTTTGGCGCTGATTCCATTATAATAAATGCACACCCATCAAAAAGGCATGTGGGCATTTACAATGTATCTTTATTTTCAAAAACTAAAATAGGCGATACTGAGAACAGGCTCGATTTCGTGCTTGAAGTCGCCAATTGTCATAGCAGGGATGTTCTTCTTCCAGTTAGTTCAGAAAAATTCTGTGTCCAAAGTAAAGAATATGAATTGATAATCAAGAACAACGGCATTGTCGATGAGGCAGTCGAGCTCTTGCTCGAGGCGCCCGAGTTTATAACTATCGATTCTGCCCAATATTACATTCCTGCAAATTCAGAGAAATCAGTTGCCATAAGCGTTGATCCTCCTGACGAGGATGGAAAATATTATGCAAGAATAACAGCCAAATTTGCAGACGGCCAGACATTCACAAAGCAGCTCGCAATTGATGTGCTCTCAGAGCAGTCATGCTATCTTGTAGAACTCTCAACCAAAAAAGTCAATATAGATGTTGAGGATACAGAGTTTGCGCTGAAAATCCTCAATAAAGCTTTCATTGACGGGGCGTCATATACTGCGGATATAGATGCGCCTTCATGGATAACACTCAGAGATTCTGAGCTTTCCTTTGGAAACCAAAGCCATGCTTACTTGATATTCGATACTATTCCTGATGATTCAGTGCAGGCAGGCAGCTATAACATGAGCCTGTCGCTTATCAATGATCAGAGCATGCAGCAGTATGATTACAATATTGTTGTTTCACTGCATGAAAAACCGTACATCGTGCTTGTATGGCGCTACCTGTCAGCCAGCCTTTGCAGGATGGCAAGAGCAGGATTGATGCTCGCAGTATTCTTATTTGCAGTTATTCTTATTATTCAGGGCGGCAGATTGTTCAGAAGAAGGAACATGAGAAACTGGAGGCAGGTAAGAACTCCTAAAAAGCCGCTCTTTGCATCAGCGCTTTTGCTGATGTTTATCATTGTTGCTGTTGCAGCCATTATAGTGGTGCCTTTTAGGTCAATGTATTCGCCTATAGCGTATACTGACAGGTCATTGCTTGAAGAGGATGAGATTTTATACGAGTGGCCTGAAGATCTGACCTTGCGGATAATCCTTTCTGAGTATTTTAATGATCCTGATAATGATGTTTTGAGATTCACATCCACAAGCCCGAAAAACATGACTGTCTCAATCAACGGCAATATTGCATCAGTAAAGCCTGACAAGGACTGGTTCGGCTATAGGACTATTGTGTTTACAGCATCAGACCTTAGAGGAGGCGTGACAGAAAGCCCTTTTATCACTCTTCATGTGATTGAGAGGGAGGATTTCACTTTCTGGAATGTGATATCGTTCTACTGCTGGTATGTGAACCTTGCAATATTCTTTGCAGTTCTTTTGCTTTTATATCTTGTTGTTGTGTGCCAGGCAAGAATCAACGCGCTTGAAAAGGACAGAATAGAGAGAAGAGATGCGATGAGGGTTGCGAGATTTCAGGCTGCCAAAAAGAGAAAGCATTAAATAAGACGTCTCTTTTTTCTTGAATAGCCGGTTGTTGCCTATTGTTTGTTGTTATTTGGTTTTTATCAAATGATGGCTTGCAGCACTGCGTTGTAACTAATGGAGGATGGATATGGCTGATAACAAAGTTTTGCTTCAGGATTTTGAAAAGGCATACAATG
>JAZDFJ010000085.1:0-3481 GCA_043807995.1 Candidatus Woesearchaeota archaeon | reverse complement strand
TCATTTAACAGCATAAAAAATATCACCAACAGGGTAATGAATCATAAAATCATTGCCCACAAGCTGAACACCCAAGAATCCAGGCGCAGTCATATACCTCAAAAAATAAGAAGTTTCAGGAATATTAAAACCATCAAAATCCTCATTTCTCGGAAAAGCAGGAAAAAGCCTTGAAAACAAAACATCAGCACCCTTGAGCTTTTCCAGCGAGGAAAAATAATCCTCCAGACCTTTGATAACCTTTTCCCTCTGATTCTCCTGACGGACGTAAAAACCGGTTTTCAAGCCGCCTCTCAAAGACCAAATCCAGTCAGGATTCTCCAAACGCTCCATTTTCGGCTTAGACCTAAAAACAGAATGAACACTATCAGGCACAGTCTCATAAACAGCCATATTAGAAACTGCAAAAATCTTCTCGTCATCAGAAGGAAAACTCAGCCTGTCACTAAGAGGGTGCCTGGCAACTCTGACAACATAAACAGAATCCTGCCTCTTTTTTTCATTCATCTGCACACGCAATAAACTGCCAGCTTAAAAGAATTATTGTATTAAAGACCTAAAATCTTTTAAACCCCCGACAGTTATCAATACTATCAAACGAGGTGTTCATTATGCAAAAAGAAATAAGACCTGAAACTGTAGTATCAGCAGAAAACGCTGTACGAGACACAAAAAACTGGCTGGCAGTCTTCAAGACAGAATACGACGTACCAGATGAAGCAGTCAAAATACTGCACCAAAAATTAGACGAAATAAGCGACAACATGAGGGGGCTGAAGTGCACTCCAAAAGGAGCAGACCCGAATTCCATAAGACCGGTTTCTAACGCGTTAAGAGACCTGAAAAACTGGCTTGCAACATTCGCAAAAGAATACAGCCTTGCAGCAGAAGCAGTAAAAGTCCTTCACCAAAATATGGACAAGATAGGACAGAAACTGGCGCTGATAGAGTGCAAGTAATAAAAAATCCAACCGCCCAAAGGAGCAGAGCATTTATTCTATAGAGAGATTTTTTAAAATTGCAAATACCTTCTGAAGAAACACCAGAATACCAAGCCAGACAATCGCAAGCGATTAAGTATTTGCAATAAATCAAATAACAGCACTAACAGCAACTGCCAAAGCCGAGAACACCGCAATCATAATCGCAACAGTCAATTCATTCTTCACTACAATCCCCTCCCACTATGAGCTGAAGTGAAGACAGGGGGTTTTTAAAGGTTGCGCTTTACAGCTTCAGGCACAAAAAAAAGAACAGAAAGATCAGTGCGCCTTGAGCCTACACGCTCACTATACATTACTGAATTAAAAGGAGAAACATAAGAAAAAGCCTCATTTAGCTTTGTCATTAATTCCTTGGACTCAATATGTTTTGAATGGGATAAAGCAATATTAGCAGTCACATACCTTGATATCTCAAAAGATCTGCCATAGTCTGCAGGAGCATTCTCATCAACCTCAAACTTACCTTTGAAAGACTCATACTTCAAGCTGACAACTGCAAGAATGTAAGCAACCCGCCCAGCAATAGACTCAACCACCTTCTCACGCTTAGACCACTCATACTCAAAAGACTCAAAAGGAACAATAAAATCAGGAGTTTTATCATCAACAAGCAAATTATCCAAAACAACAGACTTGTGCTTGTCAGACATCAAAGCAGAACCGTGCGGATAAAACAAAACACAGGACTTACTGCCAGATTTGGGAAAAAGAGCGACATAGCTGAAACGCGGGTCAGGGTCAACAATATAATACAGACTTTCAGGAACAACAGAAATTAAACTGTTCTCAGGACCGCGAAAAACAAGTTTTTCACCACGCTCAACACTCTCCAAAGAACCTAAAATAGTACTCTCGAATTCAACAATAAGCCTGTCTGAAAGATAAGTCTGAGAAGCACGGTCGAGAAAGAACATCAAATCAGCAACAGGAAGACTCAGAATACGGCGGGAATCTGAAAAGCCAAAACGCTCTGACAGCATGGAATGAAACATATAAACCCAATCATAATCAACAGCCTTCATTCAGAACACGCCTAAAAGGACAGGTTAAAAGCATTATTGCACAGCAATATATAGAAAAAAAGGCGCCGGCTTTCACCGGCACCTTATCCGTTGAGAAAATCAACGGGGGGAGTGGAGATATTGAAATTAATAAATAACTGCTACAGTCACTCTTGTGACCATATCCCATCTGACCTTCCACGGGTCAGCTGTAGGGTTGTTGTCACCCTTGAAAATCGCATACCAGCCTTCATCATCAGTGCCGATCTCTATAATACGGTGCACGATGGTAAAGCCCATAGGCGAATTGTAGCTAACAATGTCACCAACGTGAATCTGATCTTTTGAAGTAGGAACCATCTGGATAAGATGAGAGCCTGCATCAAAAACAGGATCCATACTGTTGGTATCTGCCAAAATAGCCCACTGAGGGTTATTGAACCTGACATTAACACCATCAGGACCCATCTGAATCTGGCTTTCTGCAATCCAGTCTGAAGGGGAATCACGCTCAACCGGACCGCCATAATCAGGCTCACGAGCAATAGCCCGCAAAGGTTCTTTTGATTCAGACTGCGAATCAGCAAGCTTAACAGGACTGAAAGTCAATCCCCTGCTTGAGACAGTCTGAGTCTCAAAATTAATAGCATCAGTTGAAGGCAAATTTAATCCAATCAAACTGCCAATGCACATACCAGCCGTGAAAACAGCCAGCACCAATAACGTGTATAAGTGTTTCATCTCTGCACCCCCTAGGTGTAATCTCTGCAGCAATCATATAGATACTCAAGTATATAAATGTTTCGGTTTATAGTCACCTGCTAGTGACAACAGATGATTATTATAGATATAGAAATTACACTTGGTCTCCGATCTAAATCTTCTTCAAATATTGACGCGCTTTTACAAAAATACCACCCATATCTGGAGGGCCAATAACATCATGATACGTGGCCAAAACCTCATAAATATCATTTCCACGAGCGATTCCCTTATCCTTCAAAAGCTTGCAAACAAGGGCAGTATTCTGAGAAGGCAAAGACATAGCCTCAAGAGTACCCTCAAAACCAAGCGCAAGAGCGACAGAATACCTGAACATAAAAGGACCTGCACGAGCGTTCAGCTCACGCTGTAAATCCGAGTCACTCATACCAGGATAAAACTTGCGCGCTTTTTCAACAAGTTCAGCCGGGTGCTCACAAGGAGAGGCATCATAACAAACCCCTCCCTTACCATCAGACTCAGCACCGCAAAGAACTATAAGAAATTCAAGAGGAATATCAGAACTCAAACTAGAACTGAAAAAAACAGGAATTAACTCATCAATGTCCGAAGTCTCACTCACCATAAACCAAAAAGTCAGACATCTCATATAAAAAACTTAGCAGAAAACCTGCCCAAAACAAAACGTTTATTAACAAAACTCAAATAAACAACACATAGGGTTTCAATAGACACAGCAGCCATGATTTCTCT
>JAZDFJ010000084.1:0-2244 GCA_043807995.1 Candidatus Woesearchaeota archaeon | reverse complement strand
CGAGCTGGACCTGATAGCCCACCGCGTTGTTCACGGCGGGGAAAAATATCGCGGGCCGTGCCTGATTAACCAAGAGGTGATAGATGACGTCAAATCGCTCTCAAGGCTTGCGCCGCTGCACAATCCTCCTAATCTCGCCGGAATTCTCGCATGCAAAAAATTGTTTCCAAAAGCAAAGCAGTATGCTGTCTTTGACACAGCATTCCACCACACCATCCCAAAACATGCCTTTCTCTACGGAATTCCTATTGAGCTTTATGAGAAATATGGCATCAGGAAATACGGCTTTCACGGCATAAGCCATGAATATGTCTCGCAGATTGCTGCAGGCTTTCTGATGAAAAAAGACAGCAAGATAATCTCGTGCCATCTCGGCAACGGCTCTTCGATAACAGCAATACATTCAGGAGAATCAATAGACACAAGCATGGGCTTTACCCCATTGGACGGCCTGATAATGGGCACGCGCTCAGGAGACATAGATCCTGAGATAATCCTCTATCTTCTGGGCAGAAAGCACTATTCTATCGCAGGCCTCGAGGATCTGCTGAACAAGAAATCAGGCATGAAGGCAATCTGCGGGTTCAGCGACATGAGAGAGGTGAGAGATGCCGCCCTGAAAGGCAGCAAAAACGCGCGCCTGGCAATAGACATGCTCGCCTACAGGATCGCATTCTATATCGGCGGATACGCTGCCGCGCTTGACGGAGTAGATGCAATAGTATTCACAGGCGGAATAGGGGAAAATGCTGCTTATCTAAGGACAAAAGTCTGCCAGTTCCTCAGCCACCTCGGAGTCCTGCTCGATGAAAAAGAGAACAAATACAACAGGATAATTATCTCTTCTTCGAAATCAGAAACAAAAGTGTACGTCATACCGACCAACGAAGAGCTGATGATTGTGAAAAAGGTAAAAAAGATAATTTAAAACTGATTCTTGCTATAGGAAATTTCTACTTTTGAGAAAATTGACGGAGATGAAGAATACCCCGACCTGTTTAAACTTTAAGGTTTAAACATTCAAAATTCCACGAATTTTGTGATTCAGGTCGAAATTTGCTATTTCAAAAATGTGCATTTTAGCGAGGCGCGTAAAAACCCAGCACCTTTAGGCCGGGGATACAAACAAATTCCGAAGGGATTTGTTGTGCCAAGACGCAGTCTTGAGCAGCGCTGAGCAGCAAATTTTTGTTATTTCACAAAAATCCTGAATATCTCTGCGCCTGTCAGCACAATAACGCTGACTATTATTGCTGCAACAACCACTCCTATGCTGACTGCTATAAATGACTTTTTCCTGTCCATGCCAAGCAACCATGAGCCGGCACTGCCTGTATACGCCCCTGTCAACGGCAGGGGAATGGCCACAAAAATCGCCAGCCCTAAATAGCCGTACCTCTCTATCTTCTTATGCACTTTCCTGTGCACCCTCTCGAGATATCTGTCGACGTGCTTTTTGTAGAACTTAACGCCGCACAGTTTTTCATGGAAAAAACTCAGGAATATAATTGTTATCGGGAATGCAAGCAGGTTGAACAATACAGCGACTGCAAAAACCAATGGAAAAGGCAGCCCTGAAATCACTCCGTAAGGAATCGCACCCCTTACTTCAGATATCGGTACTGCTGCAAGTACGGCAGTCCAAAAAACAGCATTTGTACTCAAAGCAGCTCCACCTTTTTCACTCTCTCCTTTATGTATTTGTGCCTCAGGATTGCATTAAAAAATTCTTTTGGAGAAACATATTTTCTCTTTTCCTCTGCAAAATACCTGCAGCCTTTTTTCAGCACTTTTTTGTGCTTTTTCCTGAAGGCTGTTATGTTTTCGCCGGAATTTTCCGCCAAAGGCCCCTTGACAAGCATTTTATCAGAGAGTTTTTTTCTGCTGAGCACAAAATATATTTTCCCTTTTTCCAAAAATTCAAATCCTGAGTCTGCAACCTCAAATTCATTCTTTTCCAATTCAGCAAGAATAAAATAATAGGCCTTCATTATCTTTGCGCCGACAACATCTTTTTTTCCCTGAAGCGGCTGGCACTCAAGAAAGAAAAGGTCGTGACTTTTCCTGTCATACTGCACAGATTCTTTTGCCAGAGGCTTTACCTCAAAGAATTCCCTTGACGGCCTCTTAAGAAATTCCCCACATGTTTTCACAAAAGAGTCATATTTCTTTTTTGAAACTGCAGCCGCAGCATTCCTCTCTTTCTGGATAGGATCAATTAATATTAACGGGGATAATGTTTTG
>JAZDFJ010000083.1:0-2121 GCA_043807995.1 Candidatus Woesearchaeota archaeon | reverse complement strand
CGCTTGCAAAGGAGAGATTATACGCCGCAGGGATGATCTCAAGGATAGAAATGGCGGACGAAGCGATAAAGGTGGTAAAGATCGTTGATGCAATTGAAAACTTAAAGCTTAAGATCAGCACCGCCCTCAAAGACCTGTCCTTTTATACTGGCGAAACATATATTGCGAATGACATTAAATTAACTGATTTTAAAGGGTATGAGGCTGATTATGAAGACAGTTTTGACCCCGAAAAGTCTCCTGAGTCCAGGATCTATGACCTGGAGATTGAGAAGAAAAAGGCAGAGCTGGAAGTCATTAAAAGAGGAAGATTTCCTCAGTTCGGTCTTTATTCGAACTATGTCTGGTACGGAAACAGCCTTAATGAGTACGATGCATCTTTGAAGTATGTGAAACCGAGAAACTTCTTTGTTGGCCTATCTGCGAATCTCCCGCTTTTTGAAGGTTTTAAGAATACTGCGGAGATTGAAAAGGCAAAGCTCGAAATTGACAGGCTCAAGCTTGAAAAAGGGAAGAAGCTTGCCGAGCTTTCGAGCAGGCACGCAAAACTGAGTGAGGCACGACATATCTATACGAAAGGCGTTGAAACACAGAAAGATATGCTCACGAAGACAGAGGCTAAACTATCCATGGCGGAGCGGCTTACCACACAAAAGATTATCGAGTGGGTGGAGTTTCTCAACCACAGGATTGTCCTCACGAACCAGAGGTTTGAGTTGACAAAGACCATGATAACCAAAATTTCTACCGTCAAGGAGCTTAAGATACTTTCGGAAGGGATAAACTGATGCATACTGCCCTTATATCATTTGAGCTGATTGCCAGGATAAACCAGATCAGCGTTGATTTACGGACAGTAACGAGAGAATACGGGATAAGGGATGACGAGCTTTCAAAAGAGGAACTCCTCCTCATAGCAAAGAATTCAGGGTTCAAAGCGCGGATTAAAAAGATGCCTCTGAGCGAGCTGTCCCGGAAATACCCACTCCCTGCCATCGTTATATTCAAGGACAATACATTCGGCGTGGTGTTGAAAGTAAACGAGGAAGATAGCAAGGTACTGGTATTTTTTCCGAAAGAGATGGCGGCAAAGTCCTTCAAGCAGGAAGAGCTTGAAAATGTATCGAGCGGGGAATATATCGTCTTCAAACACAGGATGATTTCTACACAGGCAGCATTCGGCTTCCGGTGGTTCTATAACGAGATTTTGCATTACAAAAATGTAATCGGCGAAGTGCTCACAGGTTCTTTTGTTGTCCAGCTTTTTGGCCTTGTTACGCCGCTTTTTACACAGGTAATCCTTGATAAAGTGATTGTCCACAGGAGCATGACCACCCTTGATGTGCTCGCTGTTGCCTTTATTGCCGTTACGGTTTTTGAATTTCTTTTAAATACGTCGAGAAACTATATCTTCATCCACACTGCCAACAAAATAGATGCAAAGCTTGGGGCAAAATTATTCAGGCATCTGTTCTCACTCCCCTTTGTTTATTTTGAATCCAGAAAAGTCGGCAACATAGTCGCACGGGTGAGGGAGCTTGATAATATCAGGGAATTTATAACGAACAAATCCGTCTCTGTGATTGTTGACCTCTTCTTTTCCCTCGTTTTTGTGGTGGTGATGTTTTTATATAGTGTTAAACTGACCCTGATATTTGCCGGTTTTGTGACTTTAGTGGCTATTCTCTATCTCACCGTTACGCCCGAGCTGAGAAAGAGGCTTGAATATAAGTTCCAGATGGCAGCCCAATCCAACTCGTATCTCGTTGAGTCAATAACCGGTATCCAGACGGTAAAATCCCTTGCCCTTGAAGGCTCGATGCAAAAAAGGTGGGAGGAAAACCTCGGGAAATATGTCCATTCTGCTTTTAAGCTCTCCAATATGGCTAATATTGCCGGGGCTGTATCCGGTACGTTCCAGCGGCTTATGACAATCACTGTGCTCTACCTGGGGGTAAGGCTTGTTATAGACAACCAGCTCACCATCGGCCAGTTGATTGCCTTTCAGATGTTTGCCAGCCAGTTTACCGGCCCTTTCCTGAGGCTCGTAAACCTGTGGAACGAATTTCAGCAGGCACTGCTTTCCGTTGACAGGATCGGGGACATACTCAATAACGCTGT
>JAZDFJ010000082.1:0-2157 GCA_043807995.1 Candidatus Woesearchaeota archaeon | reverse complement strand
GCCATCATATGCCTTCAAATCCGTAAAACGCTGAATGAATAAAAACATTCCTATGCTTGAAACCATCAAAGATAAAAATGATAAGGGATAAATAATCGGCGGGGTGTTACCTGTGCCCTTGCTTGATAAAACAAAGATGCTTAACAAGATAAGGGAAAGTAACGCAATCAAAACTGCATAAAAACTTATTTTGAATCTCCTGAAAAGGTCAAATTCAATCTCAATCCTACTCAGATGACTATCTTCCTGAACAGCACACAGGTTTACAATCTGGGGTTTTCTGGTTAGAAAAAATCTTGAATGTGCAAATTCCGGAGAATGGCCTGTAATAGAAAAATTGTTTTCTGCTCTATTTTCTTTCTGAATAGGCCAACCAAGATGCTTGAAGTAATTTTCGATAACCTCTGCCGCCTGCTTAAGAGGTATTCTGACCAAGCGAATGTCTTTTCTGATATGCCTTATTCTTTCGGCAATATTCATATCTCTTTGTATGCCCCTTCTAATCTTATAAGCACATGTTTGACTGAATTTTATTATACCATTCTTCATCAACCCTATAAAGCACTATAAATGCATAGAACAAAAAAAATCATCTTGAATTAATGCCCGTTCCCGTTTTCCATGTCCACAAGATCCTCTTCCTCAACAGGCATGAACCATTTCTGCGCTATGAATGTCGGTATGACTGCACTTGCTATCACCACCCCGACTAAAATAGAATACTGCGTCTGGTTTATTATCCCTGCCGTCAGCCCGAAAACGCTTGATATTGTTCCGAATGTCAATCCCGTGCTCATCAAAAGAGTGGTGTACATGCTCCCTCCCGGAATATACTTCTTGGCAAGGAAATAAACCCCTAAAAACTTCATCGCTATTTTCAGGAAGAAAAGGATCGTGAAAAGCCCAAGGCTAGCGACAATCATCGGAACAGAAACTTTAAGCCCGCCCACAATAAAGAATATAGGCGTAATGATTGCATAAGCCACTGTTCTCAGCCTGTTTTTCACGGCTTTTGTTTCTGAGGTTTCGGCAAAATGCCTTGACATCAACAAGCCGAGCAGAAATGCAGGCAGGACAGCATGGCCATCGCCAAGATTTGCAAAATACACAAATACCAACAACAACAGAAAGAGATATTTTATCTCTGGTTCTATCACCTTATTTTTCAGCTTCGGATTATCAAACACAAGATGTGAGAATTTCACCGCAAAAATTATTACTATAATGGAAACTACAACGAAAACAGCAGTATAAAGCGTTGGCTTCATGAATAAAATGCTCAATGCCAAAGCTGTTCCCATGTCAGTAAAAAAAGTAGCTGACATAATCAGCTTGCCGATTTCTGTTTTTGAAAGCCCAGTCTCAACAAGAACCGAGTAAACAACCGCGAGCGATGTTGTAGACAAGGCCGTTCCTGCAATCAATGAAGCCTGCAATGTCCAGTGGGAAATGTAATAGGTGAAAAGGGAAACTCCCGCGAAAGGCAGAATAAATGACATTGTTCCGATAAGAAAGCTCTCTTTGAATTTTTCTTTCATCAATCTTGTGTCAATCTCTGTTCCCGCGAGAAATGTAAGAACTATGCCGCCAAAACCTGCCAAATACAGCATCCACCCCTCGCCCCGCAACCCAAAAAATCCGGCAGCAGCCCCCAGCAAAATCTCGATAATAGCGACAGAGAGCTTAAGCTTTAGAGAGATAAGGCTCGCCAGAAATATCAGCAATCCTACTACCAAAGGAACTATGTCTGCGCCCATCTGATCAAAACACCCCTTTCAATGCCTTAATTGCTAATCCTGTTTTCATGCCTAGTAAATAAAAAACCCCTACCTTTTGGGTAGAGGTAAAAAAATACCTCTACCGATTATCAGTAGAGGTTATCAGCCCCCGACTTGGGGACGGTTGTCGGCGAACCTCATCGCCTTTCTTCCTGTTATTGATAAAATAACATACTGGATTAAAAAGTCAATATAATTCGTGTCTTAAAAACCTTTGCCTGTAAAACCTTGATGTTCGATAGAAAGAGTCCGAATCCTTAAAATCAATATTCATCTTCAACTCGCCCTGCATCAGGCCTCTCGTACTTCGTTCTATTCAATGCCTTTGCGTACTTGGGATTCACATATTCAATAGTCTGTTTGCCTTTAAGCGTGACTG
>JAZDFJ010000081.1:0-15481 GCA_043807995.1 Candidatus Woesearchaeota archaeon | reverse complement strand
ATAAACTTTGCTCTTGCATATGAACAACATATAGAATAACAAGGTACGGATATGGAAAAGCAAAAAACAGAGAATTCAAAGAACCTGAGTTTTCCTGATGATTATATGCTGCTGTATGACAAGGCCGGAATGAAAAGGGAGATTGATTCTCTGGCAAGCCAGATCATGGATGGCTACAAGCTTGGCGAAAATGTAAAGCTGGATGTTGATCCTAAAAGCATAAACAAGGTTGTGTTTGCAGGAATGGGTGGCTCTGCTATTGCAGGTGACATTCTGAGAATATTCCTGCACAAATACAAGATGCCTGTTTTTGTTGTCAGAAATTACGAGCTTCCTGAGTTTGTCGACAAGAATACTCTTTTGTTTGTGCAGAGTTACTCTGGCAATACAGAGGAGACTGTTTCTGCATTCAGAAGCGCGATAAGGATCGGCTGCAAAATTATTGCAGTGACTTCAGGCGGAAGAATTGAAAAAATGGCTGCAGAGAACAAGATACCTCTTATAAGACTGCCAAGAGGATACCAGCCAAGGGCTGTTCTTGGCCTTGAATTCTTTTCAGCATTAAGAGTGCTTGAAAATATAGGAATGCTTCCAAAGTTCAAGACGGAGTTGGAGAAGCTTTCGCAGAACATTGCCCATGAAAGGCTTGACAAGACAGCTATTGAGCTCTCGGAAAAGCTGGTCGGCAAGATACCCCTGGTTTACTCTTCAGCAAATTATTATCCTATAGCCTTCAGATGGAAAACCCAGCTGAATGAAAACGCCAAGACAATGGCTTTTGCCAGCGAGTTTTCTGAGCTGAACCATAACGAGCTTGTCGGCTATGTTTATCCAAACGGAAGTTTCTATGTGCTTATGCTGAAATTCGACGACGAGCTGAGGCGGATAGCAAAGAGGATGGAGATAACAAAGGGCATTATCCAGCAGAAAGGGGTTGAGGTGACAGAGGTTGGCCTGACAGGAAACTCTCTGCTTGTAAAGCTATTCACTGCAATAAGGCTTGGAGACCTGACATCTTACTATCTTGCTTTGCGCTACAAGCAGAATCCTATGAATGTTGATATAATCGAGAATTTCAAAAAGGAAATGGGACCGTTTATATAGCCAGATTGTTTAATCAGGTTGAACAGGCTGTTTTTTCTAATTCAACATAAATATTCCCTTCAATGCATTTCTGCCCAAGCACTTTGAAGTCTGCTTTTCTGCAAAGGACTGCCAGCTCCTGCTTGTCAAAGAAATAATAGTATCTCTCAAGTGTTTGTCTGCCATTATTATAGGTGACTATTGCTTTCTTCTGCATTTTGTCAATGAATCTGAGCTTGTTTTTCTTGATATCTGCCAGAACATGCTCTTTTTCAGGCTTCCAGGCGCACAAAAGCATCTTTCCTCCAGGTTTCAGAACTCTGAAAGCCTCTTTCAATGACCTGAGCTGCTCTTTTTTTCCAAGCAGATGGTGCAGCACTGCAATGCAGAGAGCCATATCAAAGCTTTTTTCCCTGAATTTCAGGTCTTCGGCTGTGCAAAGCCTTGTCTTGAAGCCTTTTTCCTGGTAATTTCCAGCTGGGTTTTTGAGAAATCACAGCCTACAATGTTTTCCTTTTTAAACCCGAGTCTTAAAGCCAGCTCAAGATCCCTGCCTGTGCCGCAGCCAATGTCAAGAAGCCGGAGTTTTTCCTTGTTCCTGTTTTTATTTAAATACTCCTCAACAGGCTTCCAGGAACCCTTTCTTTTAGAATCCCAGTGCTCTGAAATCGAGTTATAGGTTTTTCTGTTTATATACTTGTAATCCGGTTTTTTTAATGCCATGTCTTTTTTTGTATTTTTTCGATATATAAGTTTTTTCATATTCGATGGGTGCGTTTAAAACCTCGCTAGAGGTCCCGAAAATGTCCTGCATTTTCGATACCTCGCTATGCGCTCGGCTTTTGCACTGCGCTCACACAGTTTTACTTCTCGTTGTTCTTCCAGATTCCAGTGTGGCAGATGTTTAAATGTAAGGTTCGCCAGGCAGTGCAAAAGCACTTTTTAAACGCGCCCCATATTCTATATTTATAGCCTGTGCTTATAGCATCTTTGAACCAAAAGATTTATATATTGGCTTGCTCATTAATTTTTTTAGTTATACTCGATATTAAATGTTGGCTATCAATACCTTAAGGAGGAACAGAAGATGAAGAACTTTTTTTCAATAAGGCGTTTTAAAAAGAAAAAATTTGATGATGATGATCTTCTCGAGTCAGAGGATGAGTATGTTGAACTGGATACAGAGTCAGAAGGCGGCGCTTCTTCAAAAGTTGTTGTCAGACCCTTTATTCTGGATGATTTCTCTGATATCAAAGGGGTTATAGATGTGCTGAGAGAGGGCTACACTATTGCGATAATAAATATAAAGCCTTTGAAGGAAAGGGATATTGTCGAGCTCAAGAGAGCCATCAACAAGCTCAAAAAAACCTGCGAGGCAATCGACGGTGACATTGCAGGATTTGGCGACGACTATATAGTTATCGCTCCTAATTTCGCGCAGATCTACAGGGGATCTGAGACAAGCGCTGTAGAAGACGAGGAATAAGGATTGTATTAAATCCAAGTTCTTCTTTATTCTTTTTTTTTTCTCTTCTTGATCACGATGCTGGTTAATATTTCAAAAAATACTGTAATTGCAAAAAAGATAAGGCACTGCAATAGCTTTCTTTCAAAATCCATTGGCCTGATGTTCCATAAAAAGATAATTGATGAGGCATGGGTATTCCAGTTCAGGACAAAAGTCAGATACAGCATCCACATGTTTTTTGTCTTTTTCCCAATAGACATCCTCTTCCTTGACAAAGGCGATGCTGTTGTCGGGACAGTGCATTCGCTGAAGCCTTTTGCTGTCTACAGCCCGAGAGTTCCTTACTTTTCCTTTGTTGAGCTTGCATCAGGCACCCTGAAAAGAACAGGGACAGAACCAGGCGACTGCCTGGCTGTTGAATCACGGCCGTGTTAGCTGTTCCGGCCATGCCGGATGCCGGTCAGGTCTGCTGTTTCTGCAGGCTCTGCCATGTCTGGTATCTTTGCCAGGTTTGCTGTGTTGAAAGATAACGCGGGCATTGTGGAAAATTCACAACATTTAAATATTAGTAATTGTTCTTAAATGATAATCATTATCAATAAAGGGAGTGCTGGGTTTTCATCAGGAGCATAACAGCCTGAAAAATCCCGATTCTCCGCAGCCGGATATAACATGAAACCAAGAAACACTGTGCAGAAGCTGAAAATACTCTCTTATCTTAACAGCGTCAAGACACATCCCACAGCAGAGCAGATATACAAAGCGATAGCAAAAGAAATGCCTGCAATAAGCCTTGCCACAGTGTACAGAAACCTGAATTCAATGGCAGAGCAGGGAACAATCTTGAGGCTGGAGATAGGCAAGGAATACAGGTATGACGCCAAAAACTGTGGGCACTGCCATCTGGTCTGCGATATCTGCGGCAGGATTATCGACATCGAGGACAAGGCAATCTGCTGCCAGGCACTTAAAAAAATAAGCAAGACTGCAAAGGGTTTTTGCATTAAGAGCATTAACCTGAGTTTTTCAGGAATTTGCAGCCAATGCAAGAGCAGGAATGCAGGCAAAAAATAAAATCAAAATATGCATAACCAAAGAAGACTGTGAGGTGAATTTATGGAAAAGGCAAAAAAAAGTGCGGCAAAAACAGAGGAGAACCTGAAAGCCGCATTTGCAGGCGAGAGCCAGGCAAGAAACAAATACGACTATTTTGCAAAAGTGGCGAGAAATCAGGGATACCATTACATAGCAAAAATATTCGAGGAGACAGCGATTAATGAGATGCAGCATGCAAAAGATGAGTTCAAGCTTTTGAAAGGAATAGGCGATACAAAAGCAAACCTGAAGGAAGCGATAGAAGGAGAGCATCATGAAACAGCCGAGATGTACCCCGAGTTTGCAAAGCAGGCAAAAGCAGACGGCAACAAAGAGGCTGCAGTGCTTTTCACAGAGATATCAGAAGTTGAGGAGCAGCACGAGAAAAGATACAAAAGGCTTCTTGAGATGCTGGAGAAAGGGACTCTCTACAAGCGGGCCAAGCCGATAAGATGGAAATGCTCAAAGTGCGGCTATGTCCATGTCGGTACAGAACCGCCTGAAAAATGCCCGTCATGCAAGCATGCAAGGGAATACTATGAGCCTGAATGCATGTGCTTTTCAGAATCTTGCGAGTGCTGCAACTGAGTGCTGTTCCAATTGATTTTATTGAACTATTTTTTATTATAACGAAAGACCTAAGTTTTTAATATTAAATTGCTCGGTCTTTCGAATATAATAGCAGTTTTATATTATTGATTACTTTCGTTCGCTATTATAGTTCATCAATATTTTTTTGAATTATCTTTAATTTTTTCTGAAATTAATAATTGATGTTGAGGAGGTAGGAAAAATGGGATGCGAAGGATGCTGCGGTTGCGCAGGACTGACAGAACAGGAGAAAAAAAGAAGAAAGGAATTCGAGGAAGAGCTAAAAAAAGCTTTTGATGAAGAGATGAATGGAAAAAAGAAAAAAGTAAAAGGCAGCAAGTAAAAAGAAAAAAGTAGAAGGCGATAAGTAAAATAAGCGCTGCTGAGCAGCGGCAATAGGGAATAGGTGATAAACATGGAAAAAACGGTGCTTTATTCAACGCCCACATGCCCATGGTGCATCAGGCTGAAAATATTTCTGAAGGACAAGAATATAGAATTCACAGATATTGATGTGTCTGCCGACCGCGAGGCTGCAATGCGCATGATTGAGAAATCAGGGCAGATGGGAGTGCCGCAGATAGAGATAAACGGAAAGATAATAGTCGGATTTAACCAGCAGGCAATAGAAGCTGAGCTGAAGAAATCAGTTGCAGACTGAAAACAAGAGCATCAGCTAAAGCAGCAGTCAAGCAGAAAAATTATTTTGAAAACGATTTACACTAAAAAACAGGGGGTTGTTGAAATGGCAGAACAGAATGGAATATACAAATGCAATATATGCGGGAATGTTGTTGAAGTGCTGGACGCACACGACGGAGAGCTTGTGTGCTGCGGAGAGCCAATGGAGATGCTTATTGCCAAAACATCTGCGCATGAGGGAAAGGAAAAGCATGTTCCTGTGCTGAAGATTGCAGGCGGAAAGGTTGCTGTGAATGTCGGCTCTGTTGACCATCCAATGGAGCAAAAGCATTACATTGCAATGATCCAGCTCTTGAAAAACAACAGTGTTGTTGCAGAAAAAAGGCTGAAGCCAGGAGAAAAACCTTTTGCAGAATTCTGCATTGCAGATGCAGCAGGCCTGAAAGCAAGGGCATGGTGCAACATCCATGGCCTGTGGGTTGATTAGCTGCTGTTTATCGTGGTAATATTCGGAGGTGGTTTTGTCCGAAAAGTTGCCCTCAGGTCAAAATTCCTTTACATAAAAATATCCTGCCCGTCGCGCGGGGTTGTCCCTTACGGGGACGCAGGGCTGTCAAGAAGTAAATTCCTGAATTTTGAAGGCAACTAGAAATCGAGCAAAGTGAGATTTCGGGCAAAGCCTTCGGAGGCGAAAAAATGAAAAGCAAGAAAACAATATCTTCAGAGGAACAGCTCATGGATTCGCTTAACTGCGATGAGTTGTGCCTTTTGAATGCGAAAGGCAAGAA
Organism: Candidatus Woesearchaeota archaeon; assembly: GCA_043807995.1. GTDB lineage: Archaea > Nanobdellota > Nanobdellia > Woesearchaeales > JAZDFJ01 > JAZDFJ01. Next base: position 9,814 of record JAZDFJ010000081.1, on the reverse strand, counting down.
AAAGCTGACAGAAGGAAAACTCAAAGACAAGGGATGCAGAAGCTGCTTTGATGAAAACTGAGTCTTGTGCTTGAGGCTGGAAAGAGTGACCGGCATTTTGGGAAAACAATCGCGGAGATTGCAGATTAATCAGGAGAGCAGCAAATGAAAAAGCCTGAATCAGAGCATGAGCCGGATATAGACAGAAAGCCGGATATAGATAGAATCTACTCTATCCTGAAATCTGAGGCAGGGAATTTCAATGTTCCTGTAGTTGACCTGATAAATGTTCAGACAAAAGACCCTTTCAAGGTTCTTGTTGCGACTATCTTGTCTGCAAGGACAAATGACAAGCACACTGCAATTGCAGCCTCAAAACTGTTTTCAAAAATAAAAAATTCCTCTGAGCTGGAGAGGCTCAGCGAAAAGGAAATTCAGGAATTGATTTATCCTGTTGGCTTTTACAAGAACAAGGCAAGGTTTTTGAAACAGCTCCCTAAAGCATTGAAAGAGAATTTCAACAACAAAATTCCTGACAATGTTGAGGATCTCCTCAAGCTGTCGGGTGTTGGAAGAAAAACAGCAAACCTTGTTGTCGCAGTAGCATTTAACAGGCCTGCAGTCTGCGTCGACACTCATGTTCACAAAATAATGAACAGGCTTGGCTATGTGAAAACAAAAAACCCTTTTGAGACAGAGATGGCATTAAGAAAAAAGCTGCCGAGAAAATACTGGACAACAATAAATTCATTGATGGTGGCTTTTGGCCAGAGTATCTGCAGGCCGATATCGCCGAAGTGCAGCATATGCAAATTAAAAAAATATTGCAGTCAGGTGAATGTCGGGAAAAGCAGGTAAGCTCTTTGCGCATTATATATTCATATTTATTTATATTTATTCATGGAGGATGAATTTTATGGACAACAAAAAACTTGGGATTATAATTGTAGCAGTCTCTGTTGTTTTGCTGGCTTTGCTTTTTTACATTAGGCACAACACAATGAAATCGTATCAGGATGAGATAGATAAATATGTTGAGTCAGGCGTTGCCTGCCCATCTGATCCTGAACTATGCCCTCATGAGCAAAGATCAAGATCTCAGATCCCTATATTTATTTCTGCAGCCATTGTGCTGGGCATTGCTTCTTTAGGACTCTATCTTTTGTTTTTTGAAAAGTCTCAGAAAGAAATAATTTCCACGCTTGAAAGGCAGAAGCATATGCAGATTGACGGAGAAAAATTTGATATCCTGCTTAAAGGATTGAACGACGACGAGAAAAAAGTGGTCAAAGCTGTGAGGGAACAAGACGGCATAACCCAGCAGACCCTGAAGCTGAGAACAGACATGCACAAGTCCAAGCTGAGCATAGTGCTCCACGACCTCGAAGAAAAAGGCATTGTCAAAAGAGTGGCTAAGGGAAAAACAAACCAGGTTTTCATCAGAATCGCGTTGTAAACGGTTTCTGCTTGGAATTATTGTGTTTAAGCCTTTTTCATGCCTTCAGTTTCATGGCTAAAATATATCTATTCCTTAGAGTTTACATCTCCAAACAAATAAGTTTTGGAGGTAAACAATAAATGGTGAATAAAATTATGACTTGGGCGGTAATCGCGATTGTGCTGATTGCCGGGGCTGTGTTTGTATCAGCCGAAATTTTGCAGAAAAACACTGCGCCGAACTCAGGGAGCAAGATTCTGGATAACAGTGCTCCTGAGCAGCAGCCTGCATGCGGATGCGGTTGCGGCGGCCAGTGCAGAGGAACCTGCGGAGTAGAATCCTGCGGTTGCGGAGGAGGGTAATTCCCTCCTTCTTTTGTATTTGTTTAGCTTCCTCAGGTTGAAATCCTTGCGAATAAGAAGCGAGCCCGTTGCGCGGGGTTGTCCCAGAACAGTTTCGGCTGTTCGAAGCGAGAGGCGACATTCAGCTTTGCTGAAGTCCCCTAAACGGTCCACATCCACTTTGTTCGTGCAATCAAAACTTTGTTTTGTATTGCACCAGCTCGCATTGATAAAGGTGCGTCTTATCGGGGGCGCAGGGCAATCTGATTCAGAGTCGAGGATTTCAAAGATGCTAAACAAATACTTTTTTTCTATTTTTTTAATGCAATGAAAAAGTAAATAAAGCGTTTAGCTTTTTTGTTTAAAGAATATGAATGATTTGAAAAAAAGAATAAATGGTCTGAGAAATTCCAGTCTTAGAAAGTTGGTTGAAAAAAGGCTTGCTGAGTTTGCAGGCTTTAAGCATAAAAACAGCAATGAGTGGTTCTCTGAATTATGCTTCTGCATCCTGACTGCAAACTCAAAGGCAAGGACGGCCATGAAGATTCAGGATGAATTGGGAGCAAAAGGTTTTTGTAGTTATTGTGCATCTGATATAAAAGAATGCATTATCAGGAACAAGCACAGGTTCCACAACAACAAGACAAAGTATATTGTCGAGGCCAGAAAGCATCTGGACATAAAAAATGAAATAATCACTATTGCAAAAAAAGATGGAGAGGCTTCTGCAAGAGACTGGCTTGTCGGCAATGTGAAAGGCCTTGGCTATAAAGAGGCCTCGCATTTTCTTCGTAATACTGGCTTTTTCAATCTCGCTGTTCTGGACAGGCACATACTCAATCTCATGGTTGAGTACGGCATAATAAAAGAAAAGCCTCACTCATTGACGAGAAACAAATACCTCGAGATAGAGAAGAAATTCAAAAGCCTTGCAGACTCTTTTAGCATGAGCTGCGCAGAGCTTGACTTGTATATGTGGTCTCTCAAGACAGGAGAGGTGCTGAAGTGAGAATGCCATTCAGATTTCTTCGGTATTCTTCATTATAATTCTTCAGTGTAATATTCTCTGTCAAGCCTTAATGTTGTTGGAGGGTCAACTCTTGCCCTTTCCAGCAAAGCTTGAAGAGAGACAAACATGTGTCTTCCGATTTTTTTTGCATCTAATTGGCCTATCACAGGATATGCCTCTGCAATTCTTGGGTGTTGGATTATTTCAGGACCAAAATAAAAAACAGCAAGCTCTCCAAGATGATCTCTGACATCTTTCCATCCGCCCTTTGCTCTTAATGAAGCCTCAATGTGCGGCCTGTAATCCCCAAGCACCACCTCAAAATTTGATGGGGTGACAAGTCTTTTGTCTTCCTTTGTTTGGGGTACAGCGAATAATCCTGTCAACACTTTTTTGTAGCTCCTTCTTTCAACAGGCCTTGCGCTTCTAACGCCGATTACTGCACTGCTGCTTACCTGTTCTTTGTATTCTTTGGCCTCTTTTTCTGGTTCTTTTTCTGAAGCCCCAGATTTCCTGTCTAACTCTTTTATTATAGCCACTGCAATATCTTGGCCCAGGTCTCTGTAAAACCTGTCAACAAGATATAGCGTTTTAGCAGCTTCTGGCAGTTCCATAAACTGAACCCCCTGCTCGTAGTTTTCAATCAGGCGGGAAGGGATTAAGATTCTTTGAGTGCTGATGTTTGCTGTATCTTGGGCAGCTTCCATCCCCAGAATCCTTGTTTCCAATTGGGGATTTTTTTGCTGGAGAATATAATATAATGCATTTTTCATAACATAGTCCAATCTTACAAAAGCGGCATCCTCTCCTGTTGGTCTGTAAGTATGTGTTCTTAAGACAGGCTCAATCCTGATTTTTTCTTCCCGGCTTCTCTGGAGAAATTCCAAAAAGGAAACTATATCTTCAATGGCTGCCCTGTATTTTGGTGCTTTCGCTGACATCCACACCTGCTGCAATCTAAAATCGATACCATTAACAGGCATTGTGACAGTCCTTGTCCTGTCATCAATAGTTAAATCAATAGGAGCCAATGCCCTGACTTGAGCCCTGGCCTCTTCAAGAAACTGGAAACCTAAAATTATTGGGTCGCTTTGCACACCAGACAGCAGCCTTGCAATATCGCTATCGGTCCCATTCCATGCTTGCGGCATTTCCAGTATAAGATCTTTAGCCATGCATTTGGAAACCTCTTTGAGCTTAAATGTTTTGCTGTGAAAAAGCCGCCAGAATTGCGGTTTAAATATAAATCTGTTTAATTTCAATTAAAAATTTAATCAAAGAGTTTTACTAATCTATAAAATTCTTTATCTTTTTTGGTGTAGACTAGCCTTATAGGCGCTGTTGGCATTCTTGGTCCGCCGGTAATTCCAGAATGCTCAATTATCCTGTCAATTGTGCCATTTTTATCTTCATCATATCCATAATATGTTTTGCCTCCCGTGAAACTATCCTCAATAGTAATCCTTTTATCTGCAGTAATTCCATCATAGATCATTCTTCCCAAAATATATGGAAAAACAGTCATGGTTACTGTGAAGTATACTATAAGAAAATACTCTTCAGGACTTTTTTTTAGCCTTCGGATTAGGTTTTTCAGGTCTTTCATTTTTTTCTCCTTTATTTCATAGTTTTCACTTTTGGTTAGAATATCGAAACATATTTAAACTATTGTTGTTTTTTAAAAACAACATGAAAGAAAAGCTAATAGAAATCGGATTGAGCAATCACGAAGCAGAAGTTTATCTGTATCTTTTGAAATCCGACAGAACAACTGCGACAAAAATTGCGAAAGACCTGAAAATCAATCGCACAGTTATTTATTCTGTTGTGGACAAGCTAATCGAAAAAGGCATGGCAAACTTCATTTTAATTGATGGGAAAAGGCATTTTTCTACTACAAATCCGAAATTTCTCCAAGATTATCTGACAGATAAACAAAACACCTTGAGCGAAATAATGCCCATATTGGAGTCTGTGAAGAAAAATAAAAATGAAACTTTCTCCTGTGAAGTCTATGAAGGATTAAAAGGTGGAATCGCGGTTATGAAGGACATTTTAAGATATGGAAAAGATTATGTTTCTTTTGGGGATGAAGGACAATTGGAATCTGTTTCTGGAACAGTCTTAGAACAGTATTTGAGGCAATTGGATGAAAAAGATATAAAAGAAAGGATTCTTTCAAAAAAAGGAGTCTCATTTAAACTCGCCCGAAAAAAAACTGAAATAAGATTTCTTTCAAAAGAATTTAGCTTTCCCACAAGTACAACAATTTATGGGGACAAGGTTGCGATTGCCATATTTGAAGGGCAATATCACATAATTTTAATTCATTCAGAGTCATTGGCTAAGACCTATAAGAGCATGTTTGAAGTGCTCTGGAAAACAGCAAAAAAGCAGTAATAACCAGCGATTTTAGGATATTCTATCATTTTGCAATGATTTTTTTATAAAGTCTGGAAAAATAAATATTTATAAATAGATTAATCATATTTTTTTTATTAGCAAATTTTCAGATGTTTTCGGGGGTGTTGATGTGTACAACTTAAGAAGAGGGCAGCTTGTTTTTGTAGCCTGCAGAAAAGGACTGAAGACTGCTGAGCTCATAAGAGAACACCTTGTCGAGATCTGCAGGCATAAAGAGCCTCTTTTATTTGAGAAATTAAAGACGCACGGGTTTCTCGATCCTTACGAATCAAGGCAGCTTGAGTTCATAAACAATGTCAAGAAGCTCGGTGTCAAGATCGTGGATTCTGAGGTCACTGACTTTGCAGGAGGCGAGATGAGGATTGACATTAACGAGTCAATAAGAGGCATGGATGCTTATATCATCCAGAATGAATTCACTCCTGAAGATCCTTATGTGATGACAAGCCAGAATATAATAGAGCTTTTCCTGACTATAGACGGTGTGAAAAGGTCGCATCCTGCAAACATAAGCGTTGTTCTGCCTTTTTTTCTCTATGCAAGGCAGGAGAGAAGGCAGGGCAGGCAGCCGATATCTGCGAAATTAATGATAGACATCCTTGACAATATTGGCGTCGGAGAATTGATAACAATGGACCTGCACTCAGATGCTATCGAAGGATTCACAAGCGCCAACAGCCTGAAGATACAGCACCTGTTTGCGTCCCAGGTGTTTATAGATTATTTTGTCAGGCAGGGTTTCAAAGGAGTGTGGCTTGCCCCTGATGCCGGTGCAGGAAAAAGAGTCGGGCATTACTCAAAAGTCACGGGGCTTTCTTTTGCCCTTGGCTACAAATTCAAGGACCCGCGGTCAAAGCACGAGGCTGAAGAGCAGAAGCTCTTGGGTGATGTTAACGGCATGGACGTGTGCATAGTTGATGACATGATTTGCGCAGGCGGAAGTTCTGTAAACATGGCAAAGCTTGCTAAGGAGAATGGGGCAAAGAATGTTTTCATGGCTGCCACTCACGGAATGTTTGTCGGAAATGCAGAGGAGAAATTCCAGAAGGCGATAAGCGAAGGGTTTTTATCAGAGGTTGTTGTGGCTAACACGCTTATCCATTCAAAGGAGTTTTTGGAGAGAAACCCTTTTATTAAAGTGCTTGATGTCCTTGACATGTTTGCGAACGCAATATACGAGAACAATGTTGAGGGGAGCATAAGCTCGCTTTACGACTCTAAACTGCGAGAATCAATGTTCGGCAAGAAACACAAGACACTGGAGCATTTCTAGAGGTGAGCTATTTTTCTTTAATTTTATTCTCACTTTTTATCTATAACAAAATTTAAATACTCCTTTTATGAATTTCTGGTTTATGAAATACGCGATTGCAGTCGACTTTGGAGGCACAAAGATAAAGGGATGCATTGTCGACGATGAAGCAAGGATTATCAAAAGCATGAAGACTCTTACAGAGGCTGACAATGGAAAAAAGCAGGTTCTTCAGAACATATCAAGAGTTGTTTCCCAGCTGGAATCTGGTTTTACCAAGCCGATTTCGGGAATCGGCATTTCAATGCCCGGCTTTGCCGACAAGACAGGGAAGGTTTTGTTTGCAGGCAATCTTCTCTCAGGCCTTGTCGGAGTTAATCTGAAAAAAGAGCTGAAAAAAGTTTCTGCACTTCCTGTGTTTATAGAGAATGACGCAAACTGCTTTGCGCTTGCAGAGGCAATACATGGCGCTGGAAAAAATCACGGCATAGTGATAGGCATTATCTGGGGCTCCGGTCTTGGCTCTGGAATTGTTATTGACAGGAAAATATACTCTGGGAGCATTGGCGGAGCAGGAGAGACAGGCCATATTCTTATAAGGCCCGATATCAAAAGCTCCAAATTCGGCGCAGGCCATCCGGGCTCATTGGAGATGCTTGTGTCAGGCAAGAACATTGAGAGGATGTACAGGGAAAAAGGCGGCAAAATGGAGAATCCGACAGCGGAAGCCATATACGCCTCAAAAGAAAAGATTACAAAGCAGATTTTTGACTCTGCCATCGATAACCTTGGCATAGGGCTGTCAACTATTGTCAACATTGTCAATCCAGACATCATTGTCATGGGTGGCGGCGTGAGCAATCTTTCTGATGACGTCTATAAAAAGCTGAGAACAGCTGTGAGGAAATACGCACTGCCGACGCACACAAAAAAACTCAAGATTTCCAGATACAAGATTTCTGACGATGCAGGTGTGCTTGGAGCGGCAGGGCTTGTTTTTCAGCAGACAAGGCAATAATTTTATAAATCATGATTTAATTCTCAACAGTAAACACAGCCCTGTATTGCAACAGGTCCGACTGGTTTCATATCGAAAATGTTGCATTTTCGGGACGTCTCAAAAATCCCGATTTTTGATACAGTCGGTCGACACCCAAAGGCGGCTTACGCTTTGCTCAGCCCCCTAAAAACAAAAAAACACAGCCCTGTAGTGTAGCGGTCAATCATCTCAGGTTCTGGCCCTGAGGACCTCGGTTCAAATCCGAGCAGGGCTATTATTTTTCTCTTGGTTTACACAACCTGATCAAATATATTCGAAGGATTTGAACTTTAGTTCCGCAGTGCGGTATCGAAAATCTTGGATTTTCGGAATAAATCCGCGCAGGGCTATTTACCTTTTATGTTAAGGATTCGGGGCTTAATACCTTAGAATTTTTGTTATTTTTTACTGAAACAAGACAGTACCGGGTTACAGGTTGTTCAGTGTGGCTAAATTTCTATTTTCTTCATCTATTATTCAGGCATAACTATTTCCCAAATAGCTGTTCAAAATCGAAACATTTAAATATAATAATGCAAACAATTGATATAATTAGAGTAACCGGATGATAACAATGTCAGAACTAGACCAGATTAAGACAACTATTACTGTGTCTTTAGGATTAAAAAATCGTCTGAGGGATATGAAAGGCAGCCAGAGCTATGAAGACTATATAGGGTATCTAATCAGGTCTAGGAATAAAATATTTTATGATAACTCAATAGAATTGCAAAAATTCGAGAGAAAACAAACAGTTTGCACTTTTGAAGGATATAAAATCGTGTTTTCATATAATAAGTATAACAATTCAGAAAATTTTATTTTTGATATTTCTTTTGACCTAATCAGGGAACCATTGTCTGGGGAAAAAATCTCTTTTGAAGAATTTTCAAAAAATGTTCTATCGCCGCTTGGCGGCCAAGGATTGATTTACAAGGTTTATTTCGAATTATTGGCTAAAGCCATACAAAATGAGATTGAGCCATTATTCAGGCATAAAGCAAGATTTGAAGATTCCCACTCATGGAACAAAGAGTTTGAGATGCTCGGACTTTCAACAAGAGCCTTTACGCATGATGTAATGGATAAGCTAAATGATTTTGAAAAGGGGGTTGAGCTTGAATGATCGATATATCGCTCTTAGGGCAGTATTTTCCGGAGATTAACAAGCCTAAACACATAGGCGAATATTCTATCACGATATCTCTTCATCAGGAAGATCAATTATTTAGTATCAACTTGAAGATCAAACAAAAAGATACAAAAAAAGAACATCTTATTAAATTTAGGCTCGGAATCAGCAAAGACAGACCGCAAGAAAAAGCAGCCCACGATACCAATAAGCCTCACTTTGAAATTGACATATACAAAAGAGAACAAGAATCTTTTTCAGCTACGTTATATTTTACTTTCCAGAACGCTGAAGATGAACAATTATTAAACTATGCAAAAGGAACAGTTTTTGTGATAAATAAGATTCTCAAACATTTTATAGAGAGCCAACATCTTGATACAAAAATCCTAAAAGAACTTATCTATGAAGAAGCAGTAATAACCGAACTTGCTGAATTTGAACCTCAACTGATAAACGGATTGTACGAATGTTATAAAAAAAGTGATTTGATAGTTCGGGAACCGGAAGGTAAGATAACTGTGATTAAAACAGCCCATAATCTCAAAAAGTTTCTTCCTATAGATGACTTAACTCCGTTATTGCTGCCATTATTAAAAAAAATAGAGGATACGAACTAGTTCCGCTATAATTCATTAAAATTGTCCGCGCGGGGCTATTTATTATTCTTTTATTCTCCTTTTATTCCATGGAAGCTATGCTCTCTGCATCTGAATTGCCTTTCAGGCAGTAAAACTCCGCGTATTGTGCGGATAAATCTGCTGAGAGCAATTAAGGATAAAGAACAGAAAGATCTCGGCCTTTGGCCTGGCGTGTAATCAAGGACAAAATAAGAAAAGAAAAAAAAGAAAAGAAAAAAAATAAAACAATAAATAAAGATTTGCAAGAAATGCTTAGTAGAGCTCCAGTGTTCCAGTATGATCTACTCGCGCTTGCGCATAATCGGCCATTGCGTCGCCGAATGTTTGTCCGCTTGAAGACTTCACAACAACAGGCATTCCTGAAACGCCAGTTCCCAAGTCCGTGCTTGAGTCTGTTCTTATTCTTTTCCATGCTGTCGGTCTTTTGCGTGCTGTACTTGCAGAACAAGATGGAACTATCCCCGCTTCTGCAAAAATGTCTGCCACTTCATAAGCAACCCGCTCTTCTTCCATTACCCTTGCTATTGTGTATGCATCTCTTTGTTCTTGTGTCATTTTT
>JAZDFJ010000080.1:0-2813 GCA_043807995.1 Candidatus Woesearchaeota archaeon | reverse complement strand
AGCAATGGTAAGGACAGAGGCAGTGCCTTGCAATTTCGTGCTTGTCGCTGCCGGAAACTTTGAGACAATCAAACACATGCATCCTGCTCTGCGCTCAAGAATAAGAGGCTATGGCTACGAAGTATATATGAATGATACTATGGAAGACAACCCAGAGAACAGGACAAAGCTTGCTGTTTTTGTTGCCCAGGAGGTTGTGAAAGACAAGAAAATACCTCACTTCTCAAAAGAGGCTGTTGACGCCATTATCGAGGAGGCAAGAAGAAGAGCTAACAGAAAAGGCCATCTGACTTTAAGATTAAGAGAGCTTGGAGGCCTGATAAGGGCTGCCGGCGACTTGGCGCATGAAAGAGGCGCGAAAACAGTCGAGAAAAAGCATGTACTGGATGCTAAGATTATCGCGAGATCACTGGAAAAGCAGATAGCAGACAAGATAATCGAGAGAAAAAAAGAGTATGAAGTCATTGTTGTGACTGGAAAGCGCGTCGGAAGAGTGAACGGCCTTGCTGTCATAGGCACTGGCGACAGCTATTCCGGAATAATACTTCCTATAGAATCTGAGGTAACGCCTGGAGGAAAGGAAAAGGAGATTATTGCAACAGGACAGCTTGGCGAGATTGCGAAAGAAGCTATAAAGAATGTCAGCGCGATAATAAAGAATTACTTTGGAGATGACTTAGGCCAGACAAAAGACATTTACGTCCAGTTCCTGCAGACCCACGAAGGAGTTGAGGGAGACAGCGCTTCTTTGGCTGTTGCCACATCAATAATATCTGCATTAAAGAAGATACCTATAAAGCAGGAGTATGCAATGACAGGAAGCCTGTCTGTCAGGGGAGGGGTGCTGCCTGTAGGCGGTGTTTCCTCAAAAGTAGAGGCTGCCATTGAGGCAGGCATAAAAAAAGTGATTGTGCCTAAGTCAAACCTTAAGGACATTGTGATTGACGCCACAGAATTAAAAAAGATAGATATAATCCCTGTTGAGAGCATTAAAGAAGTGCTGAAAGAAGCCCTTGACTGGAAAGGAAATGAGAAGATATTAAGAAAGATTGAGGAGAATTAGTTCTTTGCAGTTTCCCAAAGCGCTTCAAAATAAGCGGCATATGAACGGGAGATCTCATTGCTTGTGATGACTGTTGCTACAGGGAGCGTGCCCCACATAAAAATTGCAACTCTATTTCCATAAACTACAGTAGTTGTAGGCGATGTGAATTTATCTGACAAAAATCTGAATTCTGCATAAGCAACTTTTTGCAGTTTAGCATTTTTCCTCGCGGATTCAGATTCTATAACTCTTGATTTTATTTTCAGCTCTTCTTTTTTCTTTTGAAAAATTACAAAATCGTGCTCCATAACCTGAAAAAATTTACCTGAGGAACCAAAAGCAACATACTCCTTGTAATTTAATATGTCATTAAGCACCGACCTTATGCCTTTTCTCCCTCTATAAATATCAGAATCTTCTTTTTCCTTAGAACCCATGTATATCTCTGTTAATGCAGGGATTATTTCATTTGCTATTTTTTCTTTTTCCTTAATCTGCTCCAGGATTACTGCCGGATTGGCAGGTTTGAAAAGTTTCCTATTTGCGGATGTTATGAAAGAGACCAGACCCTTTTTTATTAACCTTTCCAAACTGTCATAAACAGTATTCCTGTTAAGCTGTGTTTTTTTACTAATCTCGCCGGCATGAGCATTCCCTAATTCTAAAAGTGTATGGTAGATTAAAGCTTCATTCTTATACAAACCCAATTTTTGAAGTAACTCTATACTCATGTAATATAAGTAAATTATTAGCGTATATAAATGTTTTGAAATGTTGTTAACTATCGAACAACAAAAATTAATATATGTAACTACATAATAGTAGATAAGATAATTAAATAACAAAAACAAGAGGCTAAAGATGAAAATAAACATGATAATAATGGCAGGTGTTTGGCTCTTATCATCTACACTGGCATACATGGCGCCAGAACGAATAAAAGAATACATGACAGCAAGAAACGCTGAAAACGCAGTAACAGAATTCCAAAACTCGATCAACTATCTTTATGTTACAGAAAAACACAGAATACCGCACAATATGCCAATAGGGGTTTGCATAATAAGAGAATACTCTGCCATGAGGCTGAAAGGCCACGAAACTCTTGAAAAAACAAGTGTGGTCACAGTAGAAATAGAAACAGCACAGCTACAAACAGGATATCCGCGTGCACCAAGACTTTGCAAGGTCTTGGTTGATATCGGATCTGATGGAACATTAGAAGGAGTGATTGAAGGCACAACTCAGAAATCTGGTTTCCCAAGTGTAGATGAAGCATCTGCAGAATACAGACCAGCAACCAAAGACGAAGCAATCGGATATAATGCGCTGATGAATGCAGGACAAGTTTCCAGACTGTTAGGCGTCAGAGAACACCGGTAATCAACTCTTTTTTGCCTTCTTTATTTTCTCAACCAGCTCTCTGACTTCGCTGTCGCTTTCAGATAAAATCTCAGATTCTCTAAATACCTCTGCCTCGAACATGCTATTCTGCTCTTTGCCAAGAATTCTTAATCGCTCAATTGAGCGCAAAACAATGTTTACCTCATGCCCCTGAAACTCATAGGAATACTCTCCCTCTGTATATTTCTTCTCAATCTCCAGAGGCACAAATATTAAAGCATCAATATCAGAGTCAGGCCTGTTTGTGCCTTTTGCAGAAGAGCCGTAAAACACAATAGCCTTGACATGAGGCTTTATCTTGGAATACCATTCTTTGCTGTTGAGCTCTGTCTTGATAAAATCATGAAGAATGTCAATTGCCTCT
>JAZDFJ010000079.1:0-5573 GCA_043807995.1 Candidatus Woesearchaeota archaeon | reverse complement strand
ATCACAAACAGCGCGCCCTCTCCTTTCTTTGTCAGAAAAACTGCAATTTCGAGAATTTTCTCCTGAACTTTTTTCAGATGAGCGCTTTTTTTTCTGTCCATGATTTTTTCCTATTTTATTTCATTTATAAAGTTTCTGAATTTTTAGGATGCGTTTAAAATGTAGGTTAGCATCAGTTTATGAGGCTTTTCTGTTTGAGAATTCTGAAGAGTTGAGGGGGTTGTCCCTTACGGGGCTTCAACGATAGAAACGATAAAACCTCTGGAGCCGAATCCGATGCTAACCCTCCGCTTAGGAGATTTTGAACGCACCCGAATTTAATTTCTGTGCCTTTTTCGGGAATCAGAGGAGGATTGCCAACAGCGTTTAGGGCAAAGCACCAAAAAAAGGCTTTTTCCCGAATCTAGCCAAAGGCTAGCTTTTGCCGAGTTCGCCTCAACTTAATATTCAATTGAAAGCGCTCCTCCCCGAATGGGGCGTCCCCCTTGTCGCGCTTTGTTTATGAAATTACAGAAAGGCTCACAGATGGCAATAAGTACATTCGGAAAAAAGCCCCTGCAAAACCGCAATCATTAAAAACTCCGGAGCTATGCTTTTTTCAGGGTGATTTGATGGGATTATTTGATGACATGCTCTCGCATTCAGGCACTGTTGTGAAGAATGAGTCTGCTCTGGAATACGAGTATGTGCCAAAGCTGCTGCCTTTCAGGGAAAACGAGCAGAAGCACATTGCTGACTGCATAAAGCCTTTGTTCATGAAAAGGACAGCCAGGAATCTCTTTATTTATGGCGGGCCAGGCATTGGCAAGACATGCTCTGTTAAATATGTGCTGAGAGAGCTCGAGGAAAAGGACGAGGATGAGGGCATCTTTATATTCTATGTCAATTGTTGGCAGAAAAACAGCACTTTCAAGGTTCTGATGGAGCTGTGCGACATTGTCGGCTATAAGTTTACTCAGAACAAGAAGACAGTCGAGCTGTTCAAGATAGCTGCGCAGATAATAAACAAGAAATCAGCTGTGTTTGTGTTTGACGAGATAGACAAGGCAGAGGACTTTGACTTCCTCTATTTTATCCTAGAGGAAATATACAAGAAATCCATAATCCTTATAACAAATTATAAGTCCTGGCTTGCGGAGCTGGAGGACAGGGTTAAATCAAGGCTTTTGGCAGAGATCTCTGAGTTCACGGAGTACAGCCTAGCAGAGACAGAGGGGATTCTGCGCGAGAGAGTAAAAGAGGCTTTTTTTGATGACGTGTGGAGCAAAGAGTGCTTCAATGTTGTCTTTCACAAGGCTTTTGAGATGAAAGACATAAGGTCAGGGATATTCCTGCTAAAGGAAAGCTCTCTTATCGCAGATGAGCGCGGCTCTAAAAAGGTTTCTCTGGATGATGTGAACAAGGCCCTGAAAAAGCTTGAGGACTTCACAATAAAGAACAGCGCAGACCTTGAAGAGGACACACAATTTATCCTTGACATTGTAAGGGAGAACACTGGCAGGAAAATAGGCGAGCTTTACGAGGTTTACAAGCAGAAAGGGGGAAAAGCAGTCTATAAAACATTTCAGCGGAAGATTGCAATGCTTGAAAAAAACAGGTTCATATCAACAGAGAGGCTTACTGGTGCAGGCGGCAACACAACCATAATAAGCAAGGTAAGCAAAACCAACAAGAGCCTGGATGAGTTCTGAATATTCCTGTGAAGCCCTGCATAACTCTGTATAGTCGGAATTACAGTGTTTTTGCCGGCTGTTTCTGCATTCTGGCTTTGTCCATAATCTCTTTGTGGCGCGTTCACCAAGCTTCTTTCACTTATTGTAACTCGATTTAATCGCGAACGATAAATTACAGACAAAGTTCACTGGGCGCCACATATATAACTTCAACCAGAGTTGAACCTAAAGAAAAGTATTTATAAATCCTATGCTCCATAGCTATCAACATGGCAAACAAAAACTTCCTATTGCTCTCGCTTGACGACGACAAAGCGAAAAAAGTCGCTAATGCGGTGAGCAGCGGCTCATGCAAGAAGATAATTGATTATCTTGCATCAAAAGACCACGCAACAGAGTCTGATATAGCCAAGGAGCTTAATACAGCCATATCAACAGTTCACTACAATCTTCAGCTGCTCATGGATTCAGGTCTTGTTGAGTCTGATGAATTTCATTACAGCAAAAAAGGCAAGGAGGTAAGCCATTACAAGCTTGCCAACAAGTATATCATAATTGCTCCGCAAAGCACAAAAAAAGATAGCATCAGGGAGAAATTAAAGACAATCTTCCCTGTTGCTATTATTTCAATCGCAGTCGCGGCTGTAATACAGCTTGTGTCTTTTTTTAGGTCAGGCTTTTCAAGGACTGCAGCATTCAGCTCTGCCCCAAACCTGATGATGGCTAAATCAGGTGCAGTGTTAGAGGAGTCTGCTGTAGCAGGAGCTTCTGCGATGGACCGGGCAGCGGCAATGGCGCCGACACCTGCAGCAGAGTCTGGGGCTACAGTTATCAGGGCTGTTATCTTTGACTCAAACATTGCTTTATGGTTTTTGATTGGTGCACTTTCTGCGCTTGCAATATATATAGTTATAAGCATTATAAAAAGGAGGAATCCTGGCAGATAAGCGGCAATTTCCGCGACTGTCCTGCCGCAGATAAAAAGGTGAAAAAAATGAAAAACACGATTTTAAGGTTTTTAAGCATTGGATTGATAATCCTGGCGGTTTTAACGACAATAACAGCCTGTTCGACAAGCACGTATTATGTCGGCCAAAGCCCAGGCCAGAATGCAGCTGCAAACTCAGATGCAACTCAAGACTTAAAGAAGTTTTCTTCAGCAACTGAGTTAAGGGAATTTCTGATGCAGTCTGCAATGACCAATTCCTATTCAGGTTATCTTGGAGGATCAAGGTCATTTGGCGGTGTAATGATGAAGACATCTGCAATGGAGGAATCCACTGCGCCAAGCGCCTCATTTGACATGGCTGACGGTGCAGCCAGCTCTCCATCGCCTTCAGACGGCGGGGCTGATGACTTTTCCCAGACAAATATTCAGGTAGAGGGAGTTGACGAGGCTGACTTTGTCAAGAATGACAACAAATACATTTACATGGTTTCGCAGGGCAAGCTCCTGATAATCGATGCATTCCCTGCAGAAGACGCGAAGATACTCTCTGAGACAAAAATAGACGGCAATGCTGTCGAGCTTTTTGTCAACGACAACAGGCTCGCGGTTTTTACACAGGCAGACGAGGAAGTCTACAAGATTTCAGAGTATGATTTTGTTCCCCGCCCGACCTATTCCCAGAGAACCCATGTCTTTGTGTATGACATCTCAGACAGGAGAAACCCAGAGATTGTCTCTGATTACAATATAGACGGATCTTACTACAATTCCAGGATGATCGGAAACTATGTCTATTTTATCTCAAGAAACTACATCTATAATTATATGGCGGATATGCCTGTCATAAGAGAATCTTCCAAGGCACTTTTCAGGCCTGATGTTTTCTACTTTGATAACCCTGCAGACAATTATGTCTTCCACACAATCGCCTCTTTTGATATTTTCGATGAAAACAGCATAAACGCAAAGACATTCATGCTTGGAGGATCGAGCAATCTTTATGTCTCTGAAAACAACATCTACATTGCCTATGAGAAAAACCTTCCATTCAGGTACTACCAGAGCTACAGCGAGGACAGGTTCTATGATGCTGTCCTGCCTGTTCTGCCTGATGATGCCCAGGATGAAATCAATGTGATTGCAGATGATGACGGCATTAACTCATACGAGAAATGGAGCAGGATTTCAGGCGTTCTCGAGGAGATGTACAACGGCATGAATGAAGACGCCAAGCAGGAGCTTACCCAGGAGATTCAGGATGCAGTGGAAAAATATGACATGAAGATCGAGCAGGAGAGAAGAAAGACAGTCATACATAAGATCGGCATCAACGACGGCGAGATAACCTACGAGACCAAAGGAGAGGTAAGCGGATACTTGCTGAACCAGTTTTCAATGGATGAGAATGGGGAGTATTTCAGAGTTGCCACAACAACATATATCTACACCCAAGTCTCTTCAATGTACAACAATGTCTATGTGCTCAATGACGACCTTGATGTTGTCGGCTCGCTTGAGGACATTGCACCGGATGAGCAGATATACTCAACAAGATTTATAGGCGACAGGCTCTACATGGTCACTTTCAAGAGAGTCGATCCGTTTTTTGTGATAGACCTTTCTAACCCTGAAAAGCCAGAAATACTCGGAAAGCTCAAGATTCCAGGATACTCTGACTATCTTCACCCGTACGACGAGAACCATGTCATCGGAATCGGCAAAGATACTGATTCAAATGAGTGGGGTGGAGTCTCTACAGGAGGAGTCAAGATAGCGCTGTTTGACGTTTCTGACGTTGAGAATCCGATGCAGATTGACAGCTATGTGATAGGCGAGCCTGGCACTGATTCAGAGGCGCTGAGCGACCACAGGGCATTCCTGTTTGACAGGGAGAAAGGAATCCTTGTGATTCCGATAAGAGAGAACAGGAATAGATTTTACGACGGCCAGTTCGGCTATTATAGATGGAGAGTCTGGCAGGGGGCTTATGTCTTCGGAATTGACCTCGAGGGCATATCATTGAATGGAAAGATAACCCACTCAGAGGATGAGACAGCAGACGAGTATTATTACTGGTCGCCGAACGCAGTCAGGAGGTCATTGTTCATGGACGACGTGCTTTACACAGTGTCAATGGCAAAGATAAAGATGAATGACATGAATGATGTCAGCGACGAGATAAACGACATTAACCTGCCGTATGACAGAAGCCAGAACTATTATCCGTACCTGTACTGAATGATTTAATTTTTTTAATTTTTTTTCTTTTTTATCTTGTATTTTTGTTTCTTTTAAAGTTCGTTTCTACTATTAGATAGAGAAATATTTATAAACTGCTGTGCATTCACATCTTTATCAGTTTATTTGAGGTTGTAAAATTGAGAGCACTAAACAATCTAGCCAGAACTTTAGGAGATGTTATCCGCATAATAGAAAAAAATTCCAGAAAAGCAACAACGATAATTGTTTCCGTTGGAAACAGAAGATTTATTGTCGCGCCTCTGTCCAGCAGGTCAGGAAAATTTAGGGTTGAAATTGGAAGAGAGTACACAATAGGATGCATACCTTATTTTGTTCCTGCTGAAGTGCCTACTGAACAATTATCCAGAGAATATGATTCTCTTGGTCATGTTGAAGTTGCCCTTAATAAAGTATTTTTTGATACTAGGCCTGTTCCTTACAAATCACATGTATCTTATAGGCGTGGGCTTTATGTTGAAGGAATGCAAATTGTGGTTTACAATATGCACTATCAGGAGTCAACTGAGACTCGCACAGTAGTGGGCAGAATTACACCTCCTTTTCTTAAAGGTGGAGAAGAAATTACAATTCGACCAGTAAATGAAGAAGATGAACGACCATTAGATGAAGAAGATGAAATAGGATGTTAGGAATTAAATTTTCTGTTTTTCTCGTGTTTTTTATTTTCTAATCATTCACCACTCTCAGCC
>JAZDFJ010000078.1:0-2307 GCA_043807995.1 Candidatus Woesearchaeota archaeon | reverse complement strand
CCGCATTCTGTTCTTTGCCTTACTGCACGCCAGTCTTCAAGGAATTCAGGATATCTTGTCCTGGTGAGACCTGCAATATTATATCTATCTGCCAGCTCTGTCCTGAATTCATTGCACAGCATCAAAGCGCCGTCTGCGTCTATCCTGAGTTGCACAAGGTCAGTGCATTGCCAGTCCACATTGATTCCGTATCTTGATGCATTGATAAGATAAGAATCCGGCACTGTTATTTTTGCGCCTGCAAGCTTCATCTGGAGCAGAATCATCATGACATGGTTGACCAGCCTCGCATCTTCAGGCTTGAGTTTCAATTCATCAGGAACTTGCTGGGCATATCCTTTTCTCTCATCTGTTGTCCAGATAATAGGGCAGAGATTGACATATATCCCCTCGCCGGACAGCCGCCTGACAATTTCAGGAATCTGCTCAATATTCTGCCTATTTATCACTGTGTTTGATGCCCTTAGAGGAATCCCCCATTCTTTTGCCTTTTGTAGCATTCTGAAACTTCTCACAGCTTTTTCCTCTGCATCTTGGCCTGCAGAAACAATCTTGTCAATGCCGTCAACACTTCCGAAAATTCCCATCAGCCCTGCTCTGCCAAGGCTTTCTCCAAAGCTGTCTTCAAAATGCCCGTTTGAAAGCACTGCAATATTCAGGTCTGTGTTCTGCCTGGAAAAAGCAATCAGCTCAGGAAGCCAGTCTTTGTGTGTCGGCTCTCCGCCCATTATCTTCACGCTCCTGTAGCCAAGTGCCTGGAGATTCATCATTGCCAGTTTCCAGTCGTTAAGCCCGAGCTCGTTTTCGTAAGGGCCGTTGCGCGCCAGCTTGCAGTAGCCGCATTTTATATTGCAGCCTCTTGTCAGGAATATCTGCGCCTCTGTGATTTTTTTTGCCTGTTTCATCCTGTTTTGCCCTGCAAAAATTTTTCTCCGAAACAAAGGTCTCCTGCGTCGCCTAATCCAGGCACAATATATCCGCGCTCATTCAGGCGCTCATCAATGCAGCCGATGTATAATCTTGCTTCAGGAATCCTTTCTCTTACAGCTCTGATTCCCTCTGGCGCTGCAATAACAGCATGCACAAACATTTGCCTGGCGCGGCCAAATCCTTCAAGAAGATTCAGAGTCGCTATAAGGCTGTTGCCTGTTGCAAGCATGACATCAGGCACAATCACATCCTTGTTGTCAAGGCTTGGAATTGCAGTGTAGCCTATGTTTGCCTCGAGCGTATGCTCGTCTCTTGCAGCTGCAACAAAACCAACAGGGCTTTCCCTGAATACATGAGAAAAGCCTTCAATCAGCGGGTTTGACGCCCTCAATACATTGATTATGACAGGATATTCTGCCAATTTTTTCTGGCATTTTATTCCCAAAGGAGTTTCTACTTCTGCATGTCTGTATTCTAATTCCTTTGAGATTTCATATGCCATAAGAATGCCAAGAAGCCTGAGGTTTTCCCTGAACCTGTGCCTGTTTTTCTGGATATCGACATCGCGCAATTCACTGATAATCTCCTGCATTATTGAGTTGCCTTCAAAACACACAATCCTTTCTGTGCTGCTCATTTTTTCTCCTCATTCTTTTCTTCTTAGTTTTTTCTCTATAGCTGTCGCTATAGTATTTTGTTTTCATACGACTTTGCCCGAAATCTCGCTTTGCTCGATTTTTGTTTGCCTTGAAAATTTCGCATCTTGTTCAAACAGGGTGTTACGCCCCCGATAAGACGCACCTTTATCAATGCGATCGTGATATCCCTCTGGAATATCACAAAGGGTGGATGAGTTCCACTCAGGGGACTGAGCAAAGCGAATGTCGCCTAGCTCGGTCAAACCTGATAAGGGTTGAGGGACAACCCCGCGTGACACACAAGATGTAAACTTTTCAGGAAATTTTCACTTTAAGGCAACTTTTCGGACAAAACCTCGTCATATGCTATCAGGCTTTCTGCCTCTTCTGTCTTCAGCAGAGCCTGTACGCCTCTGCATTGTTTTTTTTGTTTTTTATTAATAAACCTTTGTCGTAGCATAGTGCTACAAAAAATTTATATACCAAAGGATGTCTCATATCTGGCAGGGGGATAAAAAATGGAGAATGCTGTTCTAAGGGAAATCGGGCTGTCAAAAAATGAGTGCAGGGTTTATCTGTCCCTGATAAAGCTGGGCTCAGGCACTGTTCAGGAGATATCGAAGAAGAGCAATGTCCACAGGGCAAATGTCTATGATGTTCTCAACAAGCTGATGGAAAAAGGGCTGGTCAGCTATATAATAAAAAAAGGGAAAAGGCTTTATCAGACGACAGAGCTGAA
>JAZDFJ010000077.1:0-10662 GCA_043807995.1 Candidatus Woesearchaeota archaeon | reverse complement strand
ACAACAAGGCGGTCAGTAAACATGCCTAAGCCTACGGGATCTCCTGATGCAAGCATTGCATGAGTCAATGCAAGAATGAGCTCTGCAGCATATTCGCATTTCAGCTTGCCTGTAGAGCTGAACAGCATGCTGTTGCTGACATCAAACAGAAAAAAAGTATTAACTGTCTTGTATTCCTCAAATTCCCTGACAAGTATTTCCTTTGCTTTAAGGCTCGCCTTCCAGTCAATCAGGCTTGCATCATCGCCGTACTGATATGTCCTAAAGCCTGCGAATTCCAGGCCCCTGCCCTTGAAGGCAGTCAGCCAACGCCCCTCAAAAAGCTTGCTTAAAACCCGCCTTTTTGCAGGGATATGAACAGTCTTTAGGCGCGGAATGTTCTCTATTTTCAATTCTTTAATTGGCATGTTATTTTCTGAAGCAAAAGATGTCACAGCCACGCATAAAAGCAGGCAGATTCTCCGAAAGCCAGCTTAATAACCGAATTCATAAACAGGCTCTTTTTCCCTGCTACGCTGAATTGCTACAGTGTTGCTGATTGCGCATTGCAAATCACAATATAGGCACTTTATGGAGAATCTCCTCTATTATCTGCTCTGATTTTATCTGCTCTGCCTCACCCTCGAAGTTTAGTAAAACCCTATGTCTCAGCACATTAAAAGCAACATCCTTAACATCCTGAGCAGTAACATATGCCCTGCCCTTAACAAAAGCATGTGCCTTTGCCGCTATGAACAAGCCTATGCTTGACCTTGGAGAGGCTCCGAACTCAATGTATTTCGCTGTTTTCAGGCTGTATTTGCCAGGGTTTCTTGTTGCATCGACAAGCCTCACAATATAGCTCTTTATCTTGTCGTCAATATATATTTTTTTGACAAAATTCTGGAATTCAATTATCTGCAGGGGATTAAAAATAGGCTCCACAGTGAACTCCTCGAATTTTTTTATTGTTATGTTATTGTCAAGAATTGAAATCTCCTCTTTAAGAGAGGGGTATCCCATGCTCAGCTTATAGAGGAACCTGTCAACCTGGGCTTCTGGCAGCTTGTATGTTCCGAGATTTTCAAGCGGGTTCTGCGTTGCCATCACAAAGAACGGCTCTGGAAGCAGAAAAGTCTCCTTGCCTATTGTGACCTGTTTCTCCTGCATGGCCTCCAGCAGAGCTGACTGCACCTTTGGCGGAGACCTGTTAATCTCGTCTGCCAGCACAAAATTTGCAAATACAGGCCCTTTTATTGTATAGAATCCTCTTCCTTCCTCGTATGTTGTTATGCCCACAATATCTGTAGGCAACAAATCAGGAGTAAACTGAATTCTGGAAAAAGCCCCGCCAGTCAGCTTTGAAAGAGTTTTGACAAGAAGAGTTTTTCCAATGCCCGGAACGCCCTCTACAAGCACATGCCCGTTTGCGATTATGCCCTCCATCAGGGAATCAATAATCTCGTTTTGGCCGATAACAACTGTTCCAAGCTCTTTTTTCAATCTTTCAAATTCCTTAGCATAAAACCCTATTCTGTTTGATAACTCGGGGTTTGGCGTAAACTTCGATTTTGTCATAAGATGCATACATTTTCTAACTCGATGCTGGTTTAAATATTTTCTTGTCCCACTCGAGAAAGGTAACTGAATTTTAGGAACAACCGATAATTAATGCAACCAAAAAAAATACAGACTGCAGACATCAAAAAGCATGCAAAAACAGCATAATTTAAAAATCAGGGATTCCTAAAAAAACAAAATGGCTGAAAAAGAGGAGAAAAAAGAGGAGAAAAAAACAAAAGAATCTGAAAAAGCGGATTCTAGGGAAACTCTTCTTGAAGAAGCAAAAAGAAAGACAGAATATCTCGCCAGAAAAGCAAGCATCAGCGAGATTGAAGTCTATGAGCTTGTAAAATTTTTCTTTAAGCGATTCCTGAAAAAGGAGCACGAACTGACCTGTGAAGAGCTTGCCGACGAATTGAACAACATATACATCGAAGATGAGCTAAAAACAGATTTTTATAAATTTCTCGACCAGATAAACCTGATGGAATACAGCAACAAGGGGTTCAGCCAAGATGAACTCAAGCTGCTTGTAAAAGAATTTGATAATCTGATAGAAAGAACATTCAGCAAAATAAAGAAGAAAAAGAAAAGAAGATTTACCGACATCTTCAAAAAAAAGAAAGTAGAAAAACAATTTTCACTGCTTGAAGACCAGCTCAAAAAACTCGAGGCAGAACAGAAGCAAAAAGCAGCGCACACTCCTGAGGAAAGAATGCATATCATGATTGACAGGGTAAAACTGCTGCTCGAGCAGGGAAGTCTCGGACTTGCCAGAACAGCCTACAAAGAGCTGATGATCGAGTATGAGCTTTCGCACAAAGACATACAGAAGATATTCTACAAAGAGATAAGCCAGCTATTCGCTGAGCTAAACGCAGAACACAAGAGTCAATAGCTCCATAACCCGAAGTTCTGACAGGACTTCATTATATCTGAAAGCTTAAACCGAACGAAATACGAAAATTAAGGTTTCCATGGATATAGGCATTAGTGTACACCTGAAAATTAATGTTAACGCCTATAAATCTGTTCAGTATATATTTCGTATTCCAATATTTTTTAATATCATTATTTTGCTCTTTTTAATATAAGCCATGACAGGCTCAGGCCGACAATCACAATCAATACAGAGCCGATTATAATGTATTCATCCCTGCTAAGATTGCTCAATCTTTCAAGAATGGGCTTCGGGTTTTCTTCTGGCCTGTCCTTTATATTATTGACTATGTATTTGCAACCGTTAATCACTGAATCAACTGTTTTTAGTGCTTTTTGCAGGTCGCCGGCAGCCAGAGACTGTTCAGCCCTGTCAAGCAGTTCGTTTAGCTCCTGGCATTCAGGATTGTCATTAAGCAGATCTCTTGCGAAAGTCACTTTTTGCTTTATCTTTTCTCCCTCGAGAAGGCTCTCGATGGAATTGACAACCAGAAGCACAGAATCCTCGAACTGCGGATTAGCGATATTTGCCTTCAGCATAATCTCGTAAGTGCCTGTTGTCCTATAATTCGACACAACAAGAGTTGTTTCCCTGGAGGTTCCAAGCTCGATGACTGGCCAGTAATCTCTGGTAAATCTGAAAGATACATTGGAAACGTTTGTGTCTGCGGACAGCATTATCTCGTTTAAATCGCTGGTCCAGTTATTCTCAAGAGTAATCGGGACTTCCATAGTCTGATTTGTGTAGATTGTAAGAACTTTCGGAGCAATTATTCTCAGGGGCCTGGGCACTTCCACCTCTTCTGGGACAGGAACCTCCAATGTTCTTGTCGAGCCTCCGCCGGTTGTTCTTGTAGTGACAACCTCATTCGGGTTGTCAGGATCCTCTGTGATGTTTATCAGCACCTGATTGCTCAGGACAACAGCGCCCACAGAATCTGTTGCATTGAAATAAACCTGGCAGTCGCCTTGTGAAAGCGGGCTTATCTGTATATTTGCTCCGGAAATCACGATGTCTGCATGCTCGCAGGTTTCTGCTGTGAAGTTCATGGTATTTGTCTCGTTAGCGTCAAGGAAGTTGTCAGAGTCCAAATCATCATCGGGATCAATAAACCTTGTTGCAGAGTTATAATATGAAAAGTAATTATTGAATGCCGTGTCCGACCCGCCGACAGTGATATCCAGAAGTTCGTGGAGCAGTCTTGGCGGCCTGTTAATGTTATTTATTGTGATATTCCATTGGAATGTTGCATTCTCGTAATAATCATCGAAAATGATTAATCTGGCAAAATAAGTTCCGTTGCTGAAGAAATTAAAGTTTCTTGAAAAACTCCAATTGGACGAAACAAATTCCAAAGTCTCGTTTGACATATTGAAATACCAGCTTATCGAGAGGTTTTCAGGCGCAGTGTCATCATCTGTTGTTGTGTGGTTGAATAAAACAGTTGTATTCTCATCTATGGAAACTGCTGATGAGTTGCGGAAGGTGTTCAGAGTATAATTAAAATAAGTGACTGCGCTTTTCGGCAGGCCCCAAGGGGTGATGTTCACAATCAGTGGGGGATCTGATTGGTTAAATATGAATATGCTTATCTCAGCGTAATCCAAGGAGCCGTTCAAGTCCATGACGCTGATATTAAGCTCGTAGCTTCCTGTATCATTCTCATCAGGAGTGAAAAAAATAAGCCCTGTTGTCGAGTTGACTTTTGATATCGTGAACAAGTTTGTGTTTGGGCCTGAAATATTGAGCTCAAAAGTCAGGTTTTCATCAGAGGTATTGTAATGCAGGTCTTCATCAAAAACATTTGCATACACCACAACTGCATGAGACTCCACAACAGGATCAGGGAATGTTATGTTCTGCAAAACAGGAGCGTCATTAACATTCAGCACCCTTATATTCAGAACTGAGGAATTAAAAGCGCCTCGCGAGTCAGTAATTGTAATATTAGTTGAAAAATTTCCTATCATTGTCACATCCGGCGTGAAGTTAATAAATCCTGTCCGGTTTATAACGACAAAATCCCTGCTGGCTGAATAATTTATGTAATCCCCGAAATCAGGATCAGAGGCGTTCACATCATAGGTGCATGGATTGTCTTCATAGCATGTCAGATTAGACATGTTGTGCTCAAAATATGGCGCAGTATTCGCCAATATCGCGAGATTCAGAGTCATGTTATCGCTCAGCCCATCGTCATCTGTGACAATTGCAGTGACTGTATAGCTGCCGATCATAGAGGAGTTCGGGGTAAACAAGAGGATTCCGGTAGTCTTGTTCAGCCTGCTGTTCAGATATGCGCTGGCATGGATTGAAAAATTAATAGATTCTCCCTGGTATGTCCGCGAGTCAACATCCGTGGCATTAAGCTTAAAGATAAATGGGGCATCTGCGTAAGCTGTGAGGTTCGACATATTCGAGAGATTGTAGCTATTGTTCTCATAGTAGCTTATCTCGAATATCTGCGGGGCATCATTGATATTTGTAAAATTGAACAGCACATCCTGGTAAGAGTATTGCTTTGAATCATAGGCGATTATCCTGGCATTTCGTCTCACAACATGCTCATTCAAAATCACTGTCAGGTTAATCAGCCCGGATGCATTGCCTGCAGGCTGATTGGCTGTTGTTATGCGGTAAAATGCCGGGCTCAAACCTGCTATGGGCGTGCCGTTCGTATATACCGATTCATTAATGCCGAAAATAAGCGTATCATTGTCCATGTCTGTTGCATTTATCCCAAGCAAAAACGGATTCCCCTGGATTCCTGTTTGTGTGTGTATGAATGTCATATTTGGCAGATGATTGACAGGCCTAACCTCGAGATTGAATAAAGAGAATGTTGAACCGTTTCTTGTATCGTTCATTGTCACATTCACTGTGTAATTGCCTCTGTCTGAAAACTCGGGCTTGCCTGAAGTGGTATTGAACTGGATAATCGCTGTTGTTGAAGATGTATTCGTGATTTTCAGCCTCTGCCCGAGAAGAGATCTCATCCTAAAAATCAGGGGATAATCGCCCTCCTCATCAGCTCCGGTGATTGTGTAAGAAAATGGCTGGCCCTCTGTTGCAACCTTGTTTGTCAGTGCAGGATTAAAATACGGCGGATCATTGACCAGCAGAACAATAAAGTTGATTTTTTTATACCTTGAACCAGAATAACCGTCTGATGCCATGAAGGTCACATTGTTGCTGCCGTCCTGCACATGGGTTGGCGTCCAGTTAAAAGAGCCTGCTGATGAAAAAGATGAATTTGCAGGTCTCCCGCTAATTATAAAAAAGCTAATTTCATCATCATCTGCATCTGATGCATTGAGAGTGAACATATATACTGAATCTTCATAAAGATAAGATACATTTTGTATAACCGCTCCGGAACTGTTTATGATGGCCGGAGAGGTTGGAGGGGAATTTTCTATAAGCGCAGTTTTAGACAGGTTTATCGTGTGCGTGGCGTTTGATACAAAAATATTGCATATCCAAGTCTGCCCTCTTGTGGTGTAAGACGCCGCAATAATCTGCGGGCTTGAAACACCGGCGTAATTATAATACACTGTTCCGTTAAACCAGGAAATATTTGCCTGAAGAGTGTCTGCAGAATCCTGCCAGCTGCAAACCAGGGGGGAATCTGACTGCGTATTGTTCATGCTCACATTTAACGAGAGCGCAGAGGAAAAGGCTGAATTTGATGATAGGAATATTAAAGCCATGGAAAAGAAAAAAAGGCAAAAAAGCATAGAGATAAAGCTATAGCAGAGAGGAGCAACCCTTTTTGACTGTGATTTATTTGTTTTCATGCTCAAACACCAAACCCTGAAGATAGGCGATCTCCCTGTTCAACCTTTGGATATGCGCGTAAACCGTTGATTTTTCCAATTCAGAAAGCATTTCATAGTCTTCATATGTTTTTAAAAACTTTTCCTTGGCCACATCAATCTCATTGTATTGGAGAGCAATCTCCACATTTGCAAGCTTCAGAAGCATTCCTTTTAAACTCTCCTCTTTTGGTTGCTTTTCCTTGCTGTCCCTGTATTTTTTCAGCCCAGGTTCTGAAACAGTATACACTATCTGGATAAGCTCCTCGATAAGGAGCTGCATCTCTTCAATGCTTGTTTTTGTCTTGTTGAATTCAAAATCATTGACGAATTTGAAAAGTTCTCCGAGTATCTGGTTCAGGCTCTTGCTTGATTTCAGGCCCAATCTCTTAAGAGCCAAAATCAGCTCGTCATATCTGAACTCGTAAGGAACATGCACTGTTTTCTCGAAAAATACCCTTGTCAAAGAAGCGATTTCAAGAGCTCTTTTGCCAGCATCGGCCTCTGTTGAATTTGACAGCTTTCTTTCAAAATAAAACATTCTTTTCAATAAATCCTCTGCATCTTTTTTATCAAGAAGCACTGATTTCGCGTGTTTTCCTGCAAACATCCAGCCAAGCCTTACAAAGAACTTATTGATTGGCTCGCGGAATACCTTGTATATCGCAAGCAGGAGCAATGAAAGCGCTATAAGGATTGCGGCAAGCATGACCCAGATGTTGTTAAGCTCATCAGGAATCATTATTGGGTTTTCTACAATCCTGCATGGCTCGCATACAGGACCCCCGCAGTCCACTCCGGTTTCAAGGCCGTTCTGCACCCCGTCAAAGCATGTCGGAACATACTCGCACAACTCTGTTATTTCCGGCCTGCCTGTTTCATCATCGCAAAAGTTTACGTCAACGCACTTTCTTGTTCTTGTATTGTTCATGTAGCAAATGCTCCAAGGATCACATCTCCAGTCAGGGATGCAGTCTCTTGGCGGCTGATATGTACAGTTCTCTGAAAAAAGGTAGTCCTGATCATAGCAGCCTGCAACATCTTCACAAACCCTTGTCCTCGTGCCATTTGAAAGGCATTCGCTCCATTCATGGCACTGCCAGTTTGATTCGCAGTCAGGGCCTCCAAAGCCTCCGGCACCTCCGCCAGCACCCTCGTTTGCTCCTGTTCCAGGCAGCCCGCAGTTGACTTTCAGAAGCACAGGGTTGCTGTTTGCCGACAGATTTCCAGGGTCTGTAGCGATAAATATTGCTGTTGTATTTATACATTGCGAGGAGTAAAGCCAGACATTTGCATTGGTTATTGTTATGTTTATGCCTGAACTTAATTGCAGTACGCGATAGCTCAGCGCATCATTGTCCGGATCCTTGAAATGATCGTTAAGGTTAAATGCAAGAGTGCTTACGTCCTTGTTAAAGGTTGTAGTGGGAATTGTTCTGTTAAGATAAGGCGCATGATTAACCAGAAGCACTTCAATATCCCAGAGATAACTCCTGATAGAGTTTGAACAGTTTGCCTGATCGTCAACAGTGATGTTTGCAGTGTGATAACCATTTGATTCGTTTGAGGGGGTGAAATTGATCAGGCCGGTGCTTGAAATGTTGAAAAGATGGAGCGGGGTTATAAAGCCGGCAGAGAACAGCACTGAATGGTTATTCTGATCATAATAATCAAATTGACATTCATACTTGAAGCCTTCTGCCATTGTTTCATTGCAGCTCGAGAGATTCAAAACAGGGGGCGCATTTATGCATATTCTTGCCTCAGAACTTGCCCAGCCGGTGAATTGCGTTTGCTTGATCGAATATTGCTCTGCAATCTTGGCCATCCGCGATTCATAGATAAAAATATTATTTACAGTAATCAGGAGAAGAAGAATGACCAGCAGCAGTATTGAGGAATTGCTGAAGTTTATGGCTTTATTCAAGCCGCGATTCTCTTTTTGCTTATTTTTAGTATTGCCCATGTTATGGTTTTAATAAATCAATTATTCTTTTTGCCTATTGTTTTCAAGCCAAACACAAATTTTGTTGTATCTTATATTCCATGCCCTGAAAAACTGCACCAGGCCGGCTTCGCCTGAAACCGGAATCAGAACATTGTTCTTGCCGAGCTTTCTGCCGTTCAGCTTTTTGAGAAAGCTTTCTCTGCCGCCTGTTCCGTAGAGAGAATGGGAAAATGTCTGTTTTTTTACAGAATCGAGGTTTGTAAGAGAATACTCGAATGAAAAATATTTTTCTATTTCAAGGTGCTCACATAATCTTTTCTTCAGCTTCAGGCTTTTGCCGCGCTCCAGGATTTCCATAAATATTTTTTTGTCGCGGAATAAATCCATCGGCTCTAGCAGCAGAATTTTATTATTCACATCATCGCCAAGCAAAGCAATTTTGGTCTTTGCAGGCTGCGAGGAGACAACAACATACATTCTTTTTTCTTCAGCGCCAGCTGAAATCTCGAATACATCTTCCACTGACTTCTCTTTCAAAAGTTTCTGCATGCCTGCTGCAAACTTTTCCTGAACCATATCAATAATTGACAGAAGATGGCTTTTTAAATATTTTGGTCAAAATATGACTATTTAAAGCAGAATAAACGACCGATAGCATGAAAACACAATAAAAGTCAATAATTGACTATTTTAAATGAAACAGTCCGTAATGTCAATAATTGACATAAATGTCCTGAAAAGCCTGACAAAAAAAGCGAACCAATAAAAACAAAGCAAAAACCAAAGTAAAAAGAAAATAACAAAAACCTGAAAAAGGGTAAAAAAAACACAGGCGAAAAGATGAGCATAGAATTCGACATAAGGCCGTGCATCACAGGCGTTGCCCTGTCTGCTGTCCCGAAAAAAAGCATTTATCTGGATTTCAAACTTATAAAACAGAGCTTTGAAGTTGTGATAGATGCAAAGCTCCTTTTGATAATAAAAATCAATGATGAAGAGATAATCGCACACTCAAACGGCGAGTTGAAATTCAAGACACTAAAAGACGAGCAGAAAATAAAAAAGACTGCCTCCCTGATATATGCTACAGCCGCATCAGAAAAAGAAGGCAAATGAAAACAGCAGAAGAAGTTACCATGGCAAGGGCAAGCATAAAAAAAGCATTGCTGCTTGTATCCGGGGGGATTGACAGCCCGGTAGCAGGCAAAATACTCCAAGAGCAGAATATTGAGATAATAGGGCTTCACCTCTCAAACGAGCCATTCACCAATAATGAGCCTGAATTAAAGGCAAAAGCATCTTTAAAAAAGATCAGGGGAAAAAGGCTGATAACAATAAACACAAGCAAATTCCTCTCTGAAATCGCAAGCAAGTGCAGCCATAAAGCCTATTTTGTGCTTGCAAAAAGGCTTTTTTACAGGATTGCAGAGCAGATTGCAGAGCAAGAAAACTGCGGATGCATTGCAACAGGGGAAAACCTCGGGCAGGTATCAAGCCAAACCCTTTCTAATCTCTGTGTTATACAAAAAGCAACAGCGATTCCTGTACTGCAGCCGCTGCTCGCCTATGACAAGTCAGAAATTATAAAAAAGGCAGAGGAGATAGGAACATTTGAGCTCTCTAAAGGTCCTGAAATGTGCGCTGTACTGGGACCGAAAAACCCTGCAACAAACACATCTTCTAGGTTTATTGAAAAAGAAGAGCAGAAACTCAACTATGAAGGGCTTCTCAAAGAATGCCTGTCAACAAAAAAGATTGAAGAGCTGTAGCTGAATTGTAAAACAGCATTGTTGTCCTCTCACGCTTTAGGCGCGTTGTCAGGCGCTGTGCCGAGTTCCCGAAAAGACGCACCTTTTTCAATGCAAACTGGTGCAACATAAAACTGCGTTTTAGTTGCACGAACAAAGTGGCTAGTTTTCCATTCAGGGGACTTCAATACGCAGTATTGAATGTCACCCAGCTCGGTCAAACCTGATAAGGGTTGGGGGCATGTCCCCCTCGGCACTTAGATATTGTTTCAATGTGCGTTCGCCTTAAGGATGACAATGCTAAAAAAACAGAGATTCCGAACAGAGCCTATCCGGGACAGAACCTTCTAAAGCAAAGAATTTTTAAACAATAAATCTGTCTTTATAAGAATGGCAGAGCTAGAGAGAAAAGCAGGCTATCCTTTAGTTATTGCGCTTTCCATCACTGCAATGGTCGGCACAGGGATGTTCTTTGGCCCGGGCATTGCTGCATCTTATTCCGGAAACGCCTCTCTTCTTGCATGGATATTCCTCTCCCTGATTACAGTCTATGTTTCACTATGCTTTGGAGAGCTTGTCAGCATGTACCCAAGTGCAGGAGGGGTTTACAGCTTTGCCAAAAAAGCATATGGAAGATTTTCCTCATTTATCATCGGCTGGCTCACCTGG